>JAGXLQ010000107.1 GCA_018334595.1 Candidatus Bipolaricaulota bacterium
GAAGTCTTCGGTCATTTTGTAGATCTTGAGCGTAAGCTCGTGGGCCTTCTTCCAGACGTTTAAGTCTCGATAGTACAAGGTAATCAGCTCCAATTTGGGATTCCATAAAGTCTATCGTGGGGTGGACAGGGCCTCGATTAAGTAGGCTAACTAGTAGTGGATTTAAGACCTTTTTCTTAGATGCGGGGGTAGGCTATGGGATTCAACTGGGGTAGGGGTTGACGCACGTGCCTCGACCCGGCATACACGGCTACTACCTCCGTATCAACCTTGCACGGGGCCCAAGACCTGCGGGACGCCGGTCACGCCTGAACCGTCCGCGGTCATTCGAAAAGGAGATCCCGGCTCAACCGGCTAAGCTTTCTTCCACAACTAACAAGAGGACCCGAAAAGCTGGTTGTCGGCCCCTATCGATTACCGAGGCGGGAGGGCAAATTGTCGGAATGAGGGGCAATACGGTATTCCGAAACCTACTACTTAGGGCCTTCCCGGGGGGGTTTGTAATCCCCTCTCATCTACTACTTATTACCCGAACGTCGGCGAACGATCAGCCCGTTAACTCGGAGGGCTAGGCGACCTCCAGGGCAGTCACGGTCCGCTCCTCGGCGTGATGCAGGTGCTCGGTTACACGGGACTTGGCTTCGTCGGGATTACGGTCCAGCAACGCGTTTATTATACTTAAATGCTCCCGGTTGTTGTCCATAAGGATCTCCTTGACGTCGTCTCCGCTTTCTTCAGCGAAGTAGCGTAGCCTCTCCGAGTGCTCGCCAATGAGCTTAAGGATGCTCCCCAGCAGCGTCCCTCCGAGTATCTCCTCTACGTACTCTCCCAGACGGAAGTCGACCTGAAAGTAGTCGCCGTAACCATTGTCCGTAAACTCGCCGCTCTCCACCTTCGCCTGAAGGTTTTCGATCCTCACCTTCAGGTCGACCAGCTCCCTTTCGACTCCAGAACACTCCTCGAGGTGTTCCGCCGCCAACTTGCAGGCGTAGGGCTCGAGCAATTTTCTGACCTCGTAGGTTTGCCGGACGTCTTCCTTCTCTATCGGGGCAACCTTCGCCTTCTTGTTTCTGGCGCTTTCTACTAGTCCTTGCGTGCTTAACCGGGTAAGCGCTTCTCTGACGGGGGTCGGGCTTACGCCCAGTTCTCTTGAGAGGGAATCGATTGAGAGTACTTCTCCTGGTAGGAGTTCGTTGGTAACAATAGATTCTTTGATTGAGTTGTACACTTTTTCCTGGAGGGTTTCTCGAGAAATCTGGTCAACCATAAAATCACCTTTATGTAAAAAGAACAAGATCCAAAGTCGCAAAGAAATTATACTACAAAATAATTTATTATATATTTAACTTTTTTTCAAGAAGAAATGCAGGTTCTTAATATGTAAACTAGGATTTCGTTAAAAAACCCCCCCTTATAAAGGAACTTGGTGGGCCCTGACATCTAATCACCGTCGGGGATCTTTGTCCCACTCGGGCAGGTTGACGCGCCTCTCCTTGAAGAAGACCGTCAGCGATACCGCCAGGGCGGCTGCAGCGACGGTGATGAACCCGGCGACGGTAAATGCCAGGTCGTAGGTTCCCGTCACGTCAAAGACGAAGCCGGCGAAATACGGACCGATGGCCCCGCCCATTCCCGTCACCGTCTCCAGCGTCCCAAGTATCGCCCCGGAGTTGGTCGTGCCGAAGTACTCGCTTGAGATCGCCCCGGGGATGAACGCCCAGGAGCCGTAAGCGAGGCCGAAGAGCAGGGCAACGAGGTAGAGGGCGCTAAGCCGAGAAAACTGGGGGATAAGGAAGATGCTCACCGCCTGCAGGGAGAAGATCACCGCCAGGGTGCGGGCGCTCCCCAACTTGTCGACGACGTAGCCGCCGACTACCCTGCCAAAAATATTTATCAACCCAATGACCGTCAACAGGGTCGCGGCGTAGAAGCCCGAGACGCCGGCGTCTATCGAGTAGGGGACTATGTGGGCTGTGATAAAGAAGGCGGATATCCCCCCGAAGAGGAGCATAAAGTAGATCAGCCAATAAGCACGGCACTTGAGGGCCTCGCCGACCGTGAAGTCGGCGGCCCTTTCCTCCTCCTCGATATCCTCCCCTTCGTCATATTTCTGCTCTGCCGCAAATCTTTCGGGCGGGCTCTTCATCAGGTACGTAGACAGCGTCAACAGCACTATGGAGACGACCCCGCTGTAGATGAATGTCATCCGCCAGCCGAGGTTTGATATCGCCAGCTCCAACAGGGGCGAGAAGAAGGCCATGCCGACGCCGTAGGCGGTGACCGATACCCCTAATGCCAGTCCCCTCCTCCTGGTAAACCACTTGGTCACAGTAGAGATTATCGGGACGTAAAACGAGCTAGCGCCGACCCCGAGGCCGGCAAAGCAGAGGTAAAACGTGATCAGCGAATTAATCTGGCTGGTGAGAAAGAGGCTGACCACGTAGAAGGCCATGCCGAGAATCATCACCTGCTTCACTCCATACTTGTCGGTCATCCGGCCGAGGAAGATGGCCACGAAGCCGACGACGAGGTTGAATATGGCCAGGGCCAGGGAGATGCTTCCCCGCAGCCAGCCGAAGGTCTCCGTCAGGGGTTCGATGAAGACGCCGAAGGAGTAAAGGGGGATGCTGGTCGTTAGCATTGCCGTAAACGCGGCAAACACGATCACCCAGCCGTACTGAATTTTCCTGTTGAATATATTCATGTGAATATGGGAATAGGATTTCTTTCTGTTTCCAGCAATGGTATTGTATGGGTGGGGTTTGTGCCAGAAGGCTGGAGGGTGACCGGACTTGAAAAATAGTCACACCCCCATACTATAGGCTTGATGAAAATTTAAGAACGGTCCTTCACAACTCAAAAGCGCCCCACACCTTTTCCCGCAGATGTCGGGCGCCCTGCCAGGGGGTTGGCATAACGGAGGGTGGAATCCTCGGAGGCCCAACGAACAACAAATTGAGGGGTTATAACTCGTGGTTTGTCGGTAGCGGCCGGTGATACGTCAGGCACTACAGGGGCCCCGGTCGTACGGCTGAATTGTCCAGCCGGGTTTGACTTCATCGGGTAAACAGTTAAGCTCAAGACGGTGGAAGCAGGTTATCCGTCAGATATCGCTCAAGAGTTGGAGGCGCGAGAGTAAAGTGCACAAGTTAGATAAGAGTAAGTTCCATATACTAAACTTGAACCCCTGTTACGACCACTGGGTCGTCCTGGAGGACGAACCGAAGATCCCGGAGGTGGTCAGGGGGGACAGGTCCCTAAAGGTGGTAGACGGCAAGGGGTTAAATATCGCCAGGGTATTCGAGACCCTTGGGGAGAGAAACTACAACACGGTAAACATCACCGGGGGAAACGTGGGAGAGCTGATAAAAAAGGAGACGGAGGCAGCGGGGCTAAACGCCACCTATTTCGACATCTCGGAGAACAACCGCATCAATACAGCGGTGGTACACGAGTACAAACAGGAGATGCAGATGGTCAACGAACCGGGGCCGAAGCTGAAGCCCGAGGAGAGCAGGGGTATAAACGACTTCCTTAAGGACTACCTCGACGCCAACGGGGGTACACTGGTAATCTCGGGCAGCGCCCCCAGAGGGTACGGACCGGAAGACTTCGCGGAGATAGTGGCTTACGCCCAGGACATCGGCTACCACGTGGAGATGGACATCAGCAAGAGGTGGCTGGAGAGGCTGATCGACTCGAAGCCGGACGTGTTGAAGATAAACTTCGACGAGTTCGAACTGGCCTTCGGCTCCGACCCGGCCGACGGCGGGGCGGTGGAGGAGTTCAGGAGGAATAAGGGGATAGAGACACTGATCCTCACCGACGGCAGGAGGGGAAGTTACGCGCTTGCCGGAGGAAAGCTCTACCGGGCGCGACCGGGAGAAGTGTACAACAACTTCAACGTCGGTTCCGGGGACTCCTACTTCGGAGGCTGGCTCTACGCCGAAGCCCGGGGGCAGGACCTCCCAGAGAGGATGAGGACCGCCACCGCCTGCGGTGTGGCCAATACGTTAAACTACGGCCCGGCCTTCTTCTCCTACGAGGAGTTCTCGCGCGAGCTGGACAAGGTGATCCTGACCGAAGGAGAGATATGAAAGCAGAAATATACCTGGGGATCGATATCGGCACCACGAATACAAAGGTAGTTAGCATTACCCGGGGTGGCGAGATAGCCAAGGAGGAGAGCTTTCCCACCCCCAAGTACGAGAGAGACGGGGTCGAGTTCATCGACCTGGAGAGGCTGGAGAGGTTCTTCGATCATACAATAAGTAACACACACCGGGATAGAGAGGTGCTGGGGGTCTCCTTTTCCAGCATCGGCGAGTCCGTCGTCCCCGTTGCGGGAAGGGAGAAGCTGTACGACCCGATCATCTGGTACGACGAGGTTACCCGACAGGTAAAGTCCGAGGTTGACGAAGTCATAGGACAATACGGCGCCTATCAACGAAGCGGCTTGAAGGATAGCTACACATACTCCCTGTACAAGGCCGCGTGGATGGAAGAGCACCTCAGCTTTCGGTCACCGGAGTACTGGCTGCCGTTGGCCTCCTACTTTCCCTATCGATACACCGGGAATACCTCCTGGGAGGTAACCCAGAGCTGCCGCTCGCTGCTGTTCGACGTAACTAACAGGGAATGGATCGAGGGCGTCCAACAAGAGTACGGGCTGGAGGGTCGGCTGGGGGAGATAAGCTACATAGGAGAGTTCCTCGGTCACACCACAGAGGATATACCCCTCTTCCTGTCCGGCCACGACCACCTGACCGGGCTTTACGCCCTGCTAAAAATAATCGAGGAGGAGGAAGTCATTTACGACTCGATGGGCTCTGCCTCCCTAATCGCAACGCTGATCGAGGAGGAAGAGTTTGCTCCTGGAGAATACTTAAAAACTCCAAACGACATAATCGGGGCGGCGTTTCAGGAAGATCAGTACTACTACGAGAACTCGATTAAGTACTACGGCAAGCTGTTCGAGTCAGTCTCCAGCCTGATGGGTCTGGGGGAGGACGAACTGGAGAAGATACACGGGGAGATACTCGAGGACTACGAAGGCCTCCGGGTAATGAACTTTTCCACCGGCGGAGACTTCTACGCCCCGGAAACGAAGAACAGAGTCAACCTCCTAAACCTACCCATCAATCAGCGAAAGAAAGAGGTAATCCACAGCCTCTATCTGTACCTGACGCACATGAACGAGCGGATATTTGAAAAACTTGACGCGAAGTTGGACGGGGACCCGGTCTACCTGGTATTCGGCGGCGTATCCAGTAATGACCTTTTAATGAAGTACAAGGCCGCAGTACTGGGAAAAACGATGAGAAAGGTCAATCTGGAGGAGCTCACCGCGGTGGGAGCCGCTATCTCGGCGATGATCGGCGCCGGGGAC
>JAGXLQ010000108.1 GCA_018334595.1 Candidatus Bipolaricaulota bacterium
GGGGATGTTGTCCTTTCAATCCGTTCTTATCTGTTACAGTTAAAGTTACTTTCCAGTCGCCCGGTTCATCGAGCGTTACCCTAACTTCTTTTCCTTCCCTGGTTATCTCCGTATCATCGTGAGTAAGTTTCCATTCATAAGACTCTATTTCTGTTTGAATCGCGGAGCTTTCGGAACCATCAAGAAGAATTTCTTGGCCTACTGCAGGTTCTTCAGGTTGATAACTGAATTCAGCGGTAGGAGGGCCAAAAGTTACTTCTATAGGACGCGGTTTCTGATAAACTCCAAAGCTGACTTCGGTTCTACCGTACTTTTCAGCCTGCACTTCAACTCTAGCGGGAGTCGTTGGTTCATACCTTTCGGGCAGGCTTTCCTTTATCATATTGACCACGTATCTGCCTGGTAGGACGTCTATCGTGAACCTTCCGTTTGGGCCAGAACGGATTTCTTTTTGAACCTCCTTGCTCTCGATTGTAAATTCTACTCCCGACATCCCCTCCTCGCCCTGGGTCCTATTTCCCGATTCGTCCTCGTCGTTAAACACCAGACCTCTTATCCAGGAACGAGGCCTTACTGGTATTTTAACTTTCGGTCTTTCACCTTCATTTACTTCCACGGTAATAGGCATATCTACAGCGGGTCTTAATCCTGACTCAATTTCCTCAATTTTCACGTTGTACTCACCCGGGGAAACCGGAGGAAATGCAAACTTACCGCTGGACGCGCTAATCGCCTTCTCGTTATTCAATCGAAGGAGCACTTTATCGACGCCCTTTTCTCCCGGATCTCTTTCTTTGTCGCCGTTTTCATCCACAAATATTACCCCTGTGACCTGTCCTTTTGTTGGTCCTGCGAAGCGGAAGAGGCCCGGAAAGGAGGCCGTAAATGAAGCAGAAATGCTGTCCTGTTGAACCAAAGACGCAGAGAGCGAAAGGTTTACGGAGAGGTCGCTAGCGTCTGTTTCCGATATACTTATTCTTGCATTAGTGTCTCGACTTCCTCTCGTCAGAGAGAACGTTGGGGAAAGAGGGGCTTCCGGAAAACTGGAAGTCATGGTCAGAGTATTGCGTAAATCTCCCAAAATAGGCCCTGACGTCCGGTTAAATGAGGTGCTTACCGTATGCTCAGTCTCTCCAAGTTCGAAATCGAGGCTTGCATTAATCGACTTTACTGTAATCACTACTTCGGAAACTTGGTCCTGGGTCCTGGCAAAACTCCCCCCTATCGACCAGCCAAGAGAATCTCCACCGGTTAGCGAACCAGAAAACTCCCGGGAGACCAGATCGTTGCTCTGCGGTTCGTCGTCGCTGGTCCTTTCAGTCCAACTCAAGGAGAAGTTTGAATCAAGGTTTTCTCCAAGATCGATCGAGGTTGTAGCGTTAAAACGGTTCTCAGTAGCGTGATAACTATCTTCGCCCTGGCCTAACTTGGTCCGGTTATAGTCCCAGGTAAACGTAGAGGTAAATTCTTCTTCTTCGAAACTCACATCCACATTATATCCCTGACTGGGAAGCTGTTTAGGATAACCGGAAAAAACTTTTACAAAGGAGGGATAAATGTCGATGCGGTCTCCCGACAGCTCGATTCCGGCTTCAACTATCGAACCCTTTTCACCGTTTGCCTCCGCGGTAGTGATAAGACCGTCTAACACCTGACCGGTACTGAACTCGTAAACCCCCTGAAGTTCGGCAAAAGAAAACTCCTCTTCTTCGGTCGCCAGAATACCTCTAATGTCCCAGTAATCTCCTTCTTTTTCCAGAGTAATTCCTTTTGCCCCCTCGGTAAAGATTAATCTAGCGGTTGAGGACTCAAATTCACCAATGAATAGCGGACTACCACTTACCCCGAGATAAGACCCCGATATCGAAGCACCATCCAGGGCAAAACCCCAGTTCTCCTTCATAATGCTCAAACTTGCTCCGCTCACGCCGTTCACGTCGAATCTCAGGCTTGCGGAGACTTCACCCACACTGGGTATATCACCGTTTCCACTGAAGAGGAAGGAGGGGTCTCCCGATTGATCCAGGCTCGTATCGAACGTCGTTGCCCAAGTAGGGTACAAATCATCCGGGACCTTTTCCGGTGGTGGAGGTGCGAGGCTACCCGTAATTGTTAATATTCTTTCCAGTTTAGGCCTCTTTGTCGAAGTTACACCTATTTCAACCCGATACTGTTCACCTGAACTCGCACCTTCGGGCGGGGAAACGGATATAATTACAGTTTTTGATTGACCCGGCAAAAGCCGAACTTCTTCCTTTTCCACAGTGTATTTCCATTCTTCTTCCAGTGAAACCTCTACTTTGTAGGTATCCATTGTGTTACCCGAATTGACAATTTTTATCGCTCCTTCAACGGTAGTGCCAGGGGAAGGTCCCGTGGGCTCTCGCTTCCAGCTTAGGTCAAAACCCGGTACGGACTCGACCTGGATATAAGTAGTTTCAGACGCCTCTACGGACCCCTCCACTGATGAAGCAGTTAGGGTAACTTCGTACTTCCCGGCCGGGGCATCTTCAGGTACGTTAACATTGACAAATATTGGCTTACTCCCTTGGGGGGACAGGGTCACTTCGGGGGAAATGGGTAGGCTGGTCCAACCCTCAGGTAGGTCCAGAGTCAATTGGTAGGTTCCTGAAGTTGAGCTTTCATTTTTGACGGTGAAGACATGAGTCACAAGCTCTCCTGGGTTGGCCATCTTGAGTTGTGTAGCTGTTATGGAAATCTGGTCCGGGTTACCAAAGGTGGGACCAGCGTAGAGTGCCAGCACGAGTGAAATAAATAGAATCAAAGAGATTTTTTTCTCATCAAGAAAGATTCTACTCATGTCACACACCTCAACCCCAGGAACAGCTAAAAAGAAACCAGTTTCTTTTACAAATAGGTTAAGACAAACCTTCGGTTTGAGAAATTGAAGAGGTGCCTTTCGAAGGTGATATTTGCGGGGCTGGGAAAGGTAAGGGGAAATGGGGGAAGGTATTAATCGTCACGTTAAACTTAACATTGCGACTAGCACTAGAATTCATAGGCGATTACTTTCAAGTTGGACAGAGACTTGGGTGGAGGAGCGCTTGACATGACCCTTGCCAGGAAGTTCCAGATGAAAGGGTTAAGTGGCAGTTAGGCGTCACTATTCGTCCGTCTTTTCCTCGCCTTCTGGAATTTCAATGGGGAGACCGCCCTGGATCAGGTGATCACCACCGAAGTCCATAATCGCTATCGCGTAATACTGCCCCGGGTCTAATTTTTCAGCTTCTTCGCTTCTTTGTACTGATATCCTGTGTTTCTCACCGGGTAGGGTGGGGAATTCTTCTATGTCAAAAGACCGAACAGTTTCGCCCTGGAGGTTTCTTATCTCCACTGAACCTTTAGTTTTCAAATAATTATTCCCTGTATTTGTGTACGTTATATTTAACTCAAAGGGGTTTGTCTTTACCAGTTTTATGTTTGTTATTTCAGCGTCCTCGTCAACTGCATTCGGGTTTTCAACCAGTATTTTTACCGCGTACCCTACAGATACCTGCATGCCGGACGAATTCTCAGAATTTAAGGGCTCCTCCGTTACAAGCAACATCGACCAATGATCACCGGTAACGCCTTCAGGAACGGAGACTTCTACGTTTATCTCAACACGTTGATCAGCTTCAATTCTAAAATCGCTGGGCGAGAAAACTATCCAGTCCGCCGCGGATTTTTCTCTGGATCCCGGAGGAAGAATCTGAAGGTTTCCCTCAGGAGTTCTCCACCAGTCCGCCACTCTAAGTTGAACTCTGGAAGGATCTTCACCACGATTATGGATAGTAAGTGCGGACGAACCCGAGTTTCCCGGAGCAACCTTCAACCTCAACGACAGAGGTCTGACGCTTACCTCAGCGTTCGTAACCGGAACAAAAATTAAGATCAAAGCCAGAACCAGCAAATAAATTAAATTTTTATGGCTCACTTTATCAAACTCCTGTCTTCGGATTTCGATTTCTTATTTTATTCAATCAAATATTTGAAACAAGGATAATATTGATAGATATCGAGCAGGAATCTGGGAGGTTTGTACTTGCAGCCCGGGCCAAATCTAAATATGTCTGAAAGGTTACCGAACTGGCGTCGCTGGGCCCATTCAAACCTGTGGGGCTATTGGCGCTTTTGCTCAAATACTCTCCCGCAGCGGTGGTCGAGCAAGCAGTTGACGTCCCACCCTGATTTTCTATCCAGATAATATTTTTAGTCAAAGTTCCTCCGCTACACTGGATATTATAGAATGCCTGAAGGGAATAATCACCGCTATCGAACCCATCCACGGTGAATGACCCGAGGCTAAGACATCGCTCACCCAGGTTTTCTTCGAGCAGAGCCTGAGTTACGTCGAAATTATCGGGGAAAGTGTCGGACAGACCAATTACTACTACTGTTGCCGAGTCCTCGTTATTAGTAGAAACCAGATCCGTTTGATCGAGTGACTCGAGGCTAGCAGTGTTTGTAAATTTTCCGTAGCTTGTCGCTTCTGCAGTAATTTCGAGCGTGGTCGATGACCCCGAATCTATCGACCCAACATTCCAGATTCCGGAGCTACTGTCGTAATCTCCACCAGGAGTTGCGCTCTGAAAATTCAAACCGGTGGGCAAAATATCCTCAATTTCCACGCCTGTAGCATTATCCGGTCCATTGTTTGTCAGCTTAACGTCGAACGTCACACTGCTATTCTTATCCGGGGTCGGGTTATCAACCGTTTTTTCTACAGCAAGGTCGACTCCTGTAGTAACATCATAACAGAAAGAAATGTGGCTGATGCCTTGGAGTTTGTCGTTATTTGGATTTGTTGCAGGCGAGGTTATCGATCCGGATGTAGCCGGAGAGTCACCGGTATTACAGGCATCCAGCGACGTACCTTCTACACCAGCTGACTCTACTACGACGCAGTCGACGGAGTATTCGCTGGTACTCCAGTCTGCTTTAATGGGTTCTCCATCGTCATTTGTTTCAGTAATAGTTAAGCTAACTTCTAATGGACCCCCGTCCTCGTCTTCCTGCCACCCTGAACTCTCCCAGTTTTTCGTCAAACGATAGCTGGTTCCCGTTCTGCAGTCACAATTTCGGCAGTCGTCCGCCGCTCCCTGGTTGCCTCCCGAGGTGCCAGAGTTGTCGTCGCTTACTCCCTGGCCGTTGGCATATACCACAAATTCTCCCGCACCCGGTATGAATCCGGGTAACGAAATTGCCAAAAAAACGGCTAAAATTAATACCAGCGCCACCGTCAGTAACTTCAAGGTTG
>JAGXLQ010000005.1 GCA_018334595.1 Candidatus Bipolaricaulota bacterium
TTCTCCGGTTTGAGATATTAACCTGAAGATCTTTAACGCCGAGTTCGCGACTATCTTAGAATGAACCGGGCCGTGATCGTTTATTCCCATTCTATCGATCGCGTTTACGTTAGCGACGGTCCATAGGCCGTTTAACCTACCGTTGTCTTTGATCCTCTCTATGATCTTCTTAAGTTTGTCGTTATTTCGGGTCGGCACGGTAAACTTCAACTGGCGTCACCTCCGTTAGACAATGGGTTAGATCCACTCGAGCCACCATTTATCATCTCCTTCGCCTTTTTCAACAGTGTCCTCTTTTCCGATCAGAGCTGCCATGAGTTCCCGCTGGAATTCGATCTCCTCGAGGAGGAAATCGACGGCTTCCCCTTTAATCTCTGGTTTTGTTTGGTCTTGTTTAGAAGTATACGAATCTCTGCTAGACCTCTTATCTTTTTCGAAAGCGAAGTCTGATCGAACCACGTCTGCGGCTTCGGAGAGGAGTAATCCGCTTTCGTACAAATCCTGAAGCTTGGTTAGAATTGACACTCCTTCGTCGGATACGAGTATCTCGTTGTTCTCTCCACGCTTGATGTGGGTGTCAAGTACGTCGTCTATCGCCTTGATGCGGTTTCTTGCCTGGTGGATCGTATTTAACCCCAGTATATTTTTTATCTGCCGTACGCTTTTCATGATTTCACCCTGAAAGTGAGAATTGGATTAAATGATAACCGAATACGGTCGTGTGGGCAAAGAAAATGAGTATTAGAGGTGCGGATTGCCGATTGGAACCGTTTTCGGTTCTCGCCCGGCGCTTAACTCTTGAGCGGATTGAGGAAAGTATTTATAATCAACTTGATCGAATTCTATTTATATGATGGATGTAATCGCCAATTGAGGAGCAAATGAGCTGGATTTTTTATTTTTACGTTACATAGGTCGATCGACGAGGTGAAAGGATGGTAGAAAATGAGCGTAACGAGAGAGAACTTAAGGTAGCCGGAGCTAATCAGCAGGACTTTGGCAAGGGAATAGCCAGAATTAGTACTGACACCATGAAAGAGATGGGGATATCCCGTGGGGACATCGTCGAACTCGAAGGTGCTGCCTCTACCGCGGGCATCGCCGTTGAGGGATACTCGCAGGACGAGGGACTGGATATAATAAGGATAGACGGGCTGATGCGAAGCAACGCCGAGACCAGTATTGGGGACTACGTGAAGATAAGGAAGGCTGATGTGCAGGAAGCCAACAAGGTTACGATTGGACCCGCGTCCAGCAACCTCCGTCTTCAGGGAAGCGGGCAATCGTTGAAGAAGGTCCTCGGTGGAAGGCCGTTGACCAACGGAGACGTCATATCAACTACGATAAGAAGGTCCTCTAGCCCGTTTGGCTCCGATATTATGACTGAGAGTTTCTTTCAAGATTTCTTTGACTCGGGAAGTTTCGGACTGGGAGAGATACGACTGAAAGTGATCAATACCAACCCCCGTGGCATCGTCCGGGTTACGAATAGAACTCAGATAGAGCTGGAGCCGGAGTACAAGGAGGTAAGTGCGGAAGAGGAGAAGCACATTGGGGTTACCTACGAAGACATCGGCGGTTTGGACGACGTACTGCAGAAAATAAGGGAGATGGTCGAACTACCGCTAAAGAACCCCGAGTTGTTTGACAGGCTGGGGATCGACCCCCCCAAGGGAGTGCTCCTTCACGGTCCACCGGGAACGGGGAAGACGCTACTGGCCAAGGCCGTAGCTAACGAGACAAACGCTAATTTCTCATCTATAAACGGCCCGGAGATAATGAGCAAGTATTACGGGGAGTCCGAGCAGCAGCTCAGGGAAATCTTCGAGAAGGCGCAGCAAAACGCGCCGTCCATCATCTTTATCGACGAACTCGACTCCTTGGGGGTAAAACGGGAAGAGGCGTCGGGCGAGGTCGAGCGCCGTGTGGTTGCTCAACTCCTTGCCCTGTTGGACGGCCTGAAACCGCGGGAGAACGTGGTCGTAATTGCCGCAACCAACAGGGTGGACGCGATTGACGAAGCACTGCGGCGGCCGGGGAGGTTTGACAGGGAAATAGAAGTTGGCGTTCCCGACGCGGAAGGCCGGAAAGAAATATTCATGATCCACACCAGGGGCATGCCTCTTGACGAGGACCTGGACCTCGATGAGTTCATCGACCTTACTTACGGATACACCGGTTCAGACATCGAGGCGCTAGCGCGTGAATCGGCGATGAACGCGTTAAGGAGGTTGCTCCCCGAGATAGATTTCAAGCAGGAGTCAATCCCTTCCGAGATCCTGGAAAAGCTGAAGGTAACAAGGAACGACATGTTCGATGCCTACAGGGGTATCCAGCCCAGCGCCATGAGGGAGATACTGGCGGATGTTCCCCACGTGAGCTGGGACGACGTCGGCGGTCTGGAGGAAGTAAAACAGACGATGAACGAGATTATCGAGCTACCCCTTAAGAACCCGGAGTCTTTCCGTAAGATAGGAATAGATCCGCCTCGGGGAATCCTCCTTTACGGTCCACCCGGAACCGGGAAGACTCTGATGGCCAAGGCCGTTGCCAACGAAAGCAACGCCAACTTTATCACGGCCAAGGGTAGCGACTTGCTCTCCAAGTGGTATGGAGAATCAGAGCAGAGGATAGCTGAGGTCTTCGACAAGGCGAGACAGGTTGCCCCGGCCATAATCTTCCTGGACGAATTGGACGCCCTCGCTCCTCAGAGAGGGGGCAGTGCCGGAGAGCCCCGCGCTACTGAAAGGATAGTCAACCAACTTCTCTCGGAGATGGATGGCCTGGAAGAGCTGCGAGGGGTAGTGGTCGTCGCTGCGACCAACAGGCCGGATATGGTCGATTCCGCGTTGTTGCGGCCGGGGCGATTTGACGAACTCATTCACGTCCCCGTTCCCGACAGTGACGCCAGGAAGAAGATTTACGAGATCCATACTGCGAAGATGCACTTGGAGCCCGGCGTGGATTTGGAAAAACTGGCGAACCTATCGAAAAACTTTACCGGTGCAGATATCGCCGCTGTATGCAAGAAAGCCGGGCGACTGGCCCTGCGTGAGGACGTGAACGCCCAGTACGTGAGGATGGACCACTTCCTTGCAGCAATCGATGAAACGCCAGCTTCTGTAACGGCGGCCGCCCGCAGTAGGTACGAGAACATCGAAAAGAGGTTAAAGGAGAAATCGGGAAACATTGGATTTAAACCGGAAAGCGAAGACGAGGACGAGGGTTAACCTACAGACATCCGTCGGGCTATCCGAGTTAGCTGTGCCCCGTAATGTCAACCTGAAACCCCCATACTTATAGAATTTACTATGGAGGATGATTTTACTTGTTAAGGACTGGGTTATGTGGTGAATTGACCGAAGAAGATATTGGAAAAAAGATGACGCTGTCCGGTTGGGTTTACACCCGTAGAGACCTTGGAGGTCTTCTATTCATAGACCTACGTGACCGGTCCGGCGTGATCCAGCTGTTGTTTACCCCGGACGATGAAAAACTGCACGAGCGCGCGGGGAACCTGAGCAGGGAAGACGTGATTCAGGTAAAGGGGACGATAATCGAGCGTGGAGAGGAAAACGTAAATCCCGATCTGGACACGGGCCTGATAGAACTTGACGTAGACGAGTTGAACGTGTTGAACGAGGCGAATAACCTCCCCTTTTCCCCGACCGATGACCCTGAGGTCAATGAAAATACTAGGTTGAAGTATCGCTATCTTGATCTCCGCAGGGAGGAGATGAGGGATAACTTCAGGCTCAGGCACAGAACCTTTAAGGTGATCAGGGATTACTTCGACGAGGAGGGTTTCTGGGAGGTAGAAACGCCCATCCTCACCAAGAGCACCCCCGAGGGTGCTAGAGATTTTCTCGTCCCTTCGCGCCTTCACCGAGGAAAATTTTACGCGCTACCACAGTCGCCCCAGTTGTTTAAGCAGCTGTTTATGGTTAGCGGTTTTGACAGGTACATACAGATAGTGAAGTGTTTTCGGGACGAGGACCTGCGTGCTGACCGGCAGCCTGAATTCACCCAGCTGGACCTGGAAATGTCCTTTGCAGAAGAGGAGGACATTATCTCGGTTATCGAGGGAATGGTCGCCAGGGTCTTTGACCGGGTCCTCGGCGAGGAAGTGGGTCTGCCTCTACCTCAGATGGACTACCAAGAGGCTATGGACAGGTACGGCTCAGACCGACCGGATCTCAGGTTCGGGCTTGAACTAGTTGACGTCTCTGAGACCGTCAGGGAGTCAAACTTCAACATATTCTCCGGCACGGTCGGCGGCGGTGGTGTGGTCAAGGGTATTTGTCTTCAGGGTGGTTCTTCCTATAACAGGTCTCAGCTTGACGCCCTGGAAGATTACGCGAAGGGAGAGGGGGCCAAGGGCCTTCTCTGGGCAAGCGTAAAGGAAGGACAGCTTGACGGGCCCTTCACTGACCACCTGGAAGACGAAATGAATCGCGAACTGGTTGAGGAGTTTTCAGCTGACGAAGGCGACGTGGTTTTTCTCGTTGCCGACAACCGGGAGCCCGCAAATTCAGTCCTCGGTGCGTTGAGGCTTAAGCTGGCCAGAGATAACGATCTGGTGTCCGAGGAGGGCTGGAAGTTTACCTGGGTGAGACACTTCCCCCTATTTGGAAGGGACGGTGACGGTGGGATAACCTCCGAGCATCACCCTTTTACCTCCCCAACCGAAGAGGCAATGGAAAAGCTTGAAGAGAGACCGCTTGAGGTCAAGTCACGTGCTTATGACCTCGTCCTAAACGGAATCGAACTGGGTGGCGGAAGTATTCGTATCCACAGGAGGGAGTTGCAGAAAAGAATATTTAACGTCCTGGGAATCTCACCCGATGAAGCAGAGAGAAAGTTCGGGTTCTTCTTGGACGCCCTGAACTACGGCGCACCACCCCATGGAGGAATAGCGCTGGGCCTGGATAGATTCATCATGTTGCTTGCCGGGGAGGATAGCATCAGGGACGTGATTGCCTTTCCCAAAACTGGCATGGCCCAATCTCCCCTGACCGGGGCCCCCATGGAGGTCTCTCAGGGGCAGCTTGACGAACTTGGTATAGACGTAGGAGAATAACCGGATGACCTCAAGCTATTTCTACGTCGAGTTGCTTGAGGTCCTCGGTTAGTTTTTCCGTGTTGGAATACTGGATTCCATTTACGCCCAGCTCTCGCGCCATCATGGCGTACTCCTCTCTGTCGTCGATAAAGGCTATCTCGCCGGGTGTGTGACGGGATTTCTCGATCATATCAAGGTAGCCGGCCTCCGAATCCTTTAGCTCTCCAACCTCAAACGAGAGCGTTTTGGCGGAGAAATAGCCAAAGACGGGCATTTTCGTCATTACGTGGTCGTAGAGGAGCTTAGGTGTATCGGAGTAAAGCTGGAGATTGTAGTTTGTGTGTAGCCTCTCGACCAACTTAAATATGTCCTCGTTGGGGGTGACGCACCTGGCATAAGTGTCGGCCAGTTCATCTACGGACATCCTTAGGTTTATCCTCTCTTTTAACCTCTCCAGCAGGGTGGATGCCTCGAGTTCCCCGCGGAAGTGGGCCCGGTCGAGTTGAGAACCCGATAGTGCTTCCTTCATTTGAACGAGGCTCGCGTCCGAGCGCTCCGCCAGCGTTTTGATCAATGGTATTTCGTCGTATGCGTAAAGGACTCCACCGAAGTCGAAGGTAATCGTCTTTATCATATTTATCAGTCCAGGTTCACCGTTATAGGGAAAATGATAAGGGTAAGTTTATGAGTTATCAAAACTCTAGAAAATTAAACTCAAAGAGATCCTCCTTCTCTGTTTATCTATCTTTATTACCTTTACGTCCAGTCTCTGGTTCAGGCTAACTACCTCCCGCGGGTGGCTTACGTAGTCCTCTGAGAGCTGGCTTATGTGGAGTAGGCCGTCAGTCTTTATCCCGATGTCGACAAACGCCCCAAAATCCGTCACGTTTGTCACTATTCCCGGCAGGACCATTCCCTGGCGCATATCGTCTATCGTACTCACCTTTTCGGAGAAGGCGAAGGGAGAGAACTCCCCTCTGGGGTCCCTCCCTGGTTTGTCAAGTTCTTCCAGGATGTCTCTTAGGGTTGGAATTCCGACGTCGGTGCTTACGTAACTCTCAAGCGACAGATCGTCTCGCCATCCAGTTGCTCCGATCATGCTGAATATGTCCAAGCCCAAATCCGAGGCCATGTCCTCCACGATCCGATAGTTCTCGGGGTGAACCCCGCTGTTGTCGAGGGGGTTGTCACCATTCACTATGCGGAGGAACCCAGCGGCCTGCTCGAAGGTCTTGCTTCCGATCATCGGTACTTCTGTTAGCTGTTCGATATCATCTATTGTGCCGTTCTTTGACCGGTATTCAATGACGTTTTCCGCGAGGGTCGGTCCCAGGCCCGAGACGTATGTTAAAAGTTTCCGGCTTGCCGTATTGACGTTGACTCCAACCCTGTTAACACACCTCTCCACGACTTCGGTTAACTTATCGCTCAACCGGGCTTGATCGACGTCGTGCTGGTATTGGCCGACGCCGAGGGCCTTGGGGTCAATTTTAACCAGTTCTGCCAAAGGATCCTGAAGCCTTCTTCCGATCGAGACCGCACCCCGAACCGTGACGTCCTGGTCGGGAAATTCCTCGCGGGCGATCTCCGAGGCCGAGTACACTGATGCCCCGTCCTCCCTGACTCTGACGGTTGTCAGGTCCTCGGTTGAGCCCAGGTTCCTGATAAAGGCTTCAGTCTCTCTGCTGGCCGTTCCATCACCTATGGCGACCGCCTCTGGTTTATGTTTATCAACCAGGCGTTTTACCTTCGCAGCTGCTTCGTTCTTCTTGTTTTGTGGTTTGTTGGGAAAGATCGTTTCAGCTTCTAGCAGGTCTCCGTGAGCGTTGAGGGAGGCGACCTTACAGCCGCTTCTAAACCCCGGATCCACCCCTAACGTCTTTACCTGACCCAGTGGTGGTGACATCAAAAGTTCCTCCAGGTTTTCCCCGAAGACGGCGATAGCTTCCCCGTCAGCTCTCTCTTTGAGATCGTTTCTGATTTCGGTTTCCAGAGATGGAGCGAGGAGCCGGGTATAACAATCCTGTAGTGCCTGCTCCACCTGTTCGCTCGAGGTGGTGTTACCTCGACGGACGAGGCTGGAAAGCCTATCCAGTCCTACTTTTTGGGGTGGTCTTACCTTCACGCTGAGAACGTCCTCCCGTTCTCCGCGGAGGATTGCGAGGATTCTGTGGCTGGGAGAGCTCTTGGCTTTGGAGTTGAAGTCGTAGTATTCCCGGTATTTTTCCCCCTCGTCTACTTCGGGGTTCTTTAACCTGGAAGTAATCATCCCCTGGTTTCGAAAGAGTCTCCTCATCTCCTCCCTTACTTTCTTGTCCTCGTTTATCCTTTCCGCAATGATGTCCCGTGCTCCTGCCAGGGCATCCTCTATGGCCTCTACGCCCTTGTCCTCCTCGACGTAGTCCTTGGCCAAAACGACGGGGTCAAGGCCGGTTTTCTCCTCCTGGATTATATTTGCTAAGGGTTCCAGTCCCTTTTCCCTCGCCCGGTCTCCCCTCGTTTTCCGCTTCGGCCTGAAGGGGAGGTATATGTCTTCCAGTTCTGTAACGCTAGTTGCCTCGTCCAATTGTTCTTTCAGTTCTTCGGTGAGTTCGTCCAGGTCCTTTAAGGAACGGATTATCGTCTTCCTACGGTCCTCGAGTTTCTCTATTCGTTCCAGTTCATCCCTGATTCCCCCTATTTGTACTTCGTCCAGTGATCCGGTCATCTCCTTTCTATATCGGGCGATAAAGGGGATTGTATTTCTGTCGTCCAGCAGGCTTTTAACGGATTCTACGTTCTTGACGGGTATCTCCAGTTTTTTGGCTACCCTCTCTATTGGAGTGTTCAGCGTGATCGCTCCCTTGTTATAGGTTAAGGTTAATGATAATAGCAAAACTGCTGGAAACAACATAGTGGATTAGTCCCCGTTGTTTGGGTTGTAAGGCCGGCGCTTATCTGTGAAGATTGCTGTCGATGTAAGGAGGGTGTTGAGGGTTATCAACAGACATCTAATCCTGTTTCTTAAGGGTATGGTTATGGGTTTTGCTGACGTAATTCCCGGAGTCTCCGGAGGGACGATGGCGTTGATAACGGGCATTTACGAGGAGCTGGTTCGCTCAATAAAGTCCCTCGACCTCAGAATTATTTCCGAACTCCTGAGAGGCGACTTCAGGGGAGCTAAGTCCAGGCTGGCCCACGTTAATTTTAGATTTCTCATTCCCCTGGCGCTGGGAATAGGGGTGGCTCTGTTCGCCGGCTCGCAGTTTGTTAGATATCTGTTAAACAACTTTCCCCCCCACACGTACTCTTTCTTTTTTGGTCTGATAATAGCCTCTGCCGTTCTTGTGTACCTGGAAATTCCCCGCCTTGGACCGAGCGTATTTGTGGCCAGCGTGTTCGGTGGCGCTGCGGCAGTATTGCTCGTTGGGCTATCACAGGCAGCGTTTGATCATGGTCTAGCTTTCATAGCATTATCCGGGGCGATAGCGGTGTGTGCGATGATACTGCCCGGGATCTCGGGAGCGTTTCTCTTGCTGCTTTTAGGTCAGTACGAGTACATACTTGATGCAGTGGCGAATCTACCCGGGAGCTATTATATACTGATAGTCTTTGGCCTGGGTGCTGCGATCGGCCTTGCTCTGTTCTCAAGGGTGCTCTCCTACGCCCTGGAGCGGTGGAGGTCCGTCACGCTTGGGCTGCTCGTTGGTTTGATGGTTGGAGCGCTCCGGAAGCCCGTTGAAGTCCTGTTGTACTCCTCAAGTGACGCCTCAATCACGTTTACCTGGAACCTGCAATCGACCCTTGCGGTCGTGGGGCTGGGGCTAGCCGGGGTTCTTATAGTTGTCGGCCTGGGTCTCTTTCGTCGGCGGGAAGTTGAATCGGAAGGGATGGTAGAATGAGTAACGATGACCGGCAATTGGCTTAACCCCGCCATAATACTGCGATTGAGCTCGTCTCTGTAAAGGGTTAAACTTTACTTGAAGGGGAAGATGGAACCGCGGCATATCTTATGTCGAGGAAAGTCCGGACTCCGTAGGGCTGGCCGCTGGACGAGATCAATTTTGATCGTAGTCCAGAGTCGGTGACGGCTGGAAAGTGCCACAGAAAATAGACCCCCAGCACTTACTTTAATATCCACCTCAAAGGGGCAGAGACAATTAAACTTAATGCCATAACGTCGGCAAACTTGATGGTTGGGGGTTGATCCTAAAGTAAGTGCTGGAAAGGGTGCAACGGCGAGGTAAGAGCTCACCGCTTCCTCCGCGAGGTAGGAAGGCACGGTAAACCCCGGCTGGAGAAAAGCCAAATAGGGAGAATTGGAGTTGCCCGCTCCGTTAAAATCTCCGGGTAGGCTGCTCAGATAGATGGTTCCCTCGCACAGAATCCGGCTTAACTTCCCCTTCGTCTTTTCATCCCCGTGCCCGTTGTCCAACCCTCAATATGACCTGCTTCCTGTACCGGATCGTATACGAAACCGGTACCGACTTGAGGGCTCATCTTACGCCTTAAGACAGTAGTTCATAACATTGTCGGGTTGCGGAGACCCTGCCCAGGTAGGGGATCGTTGGCTTGGCTGTATCAGACGGAAAAGTTATCGTGATTCGGGTAGGTTTGTTGGTGGAGCCGACGGGACTTGAACCCGTGACCTCGTGGATGCCGACCACGCGCTCTCCCGGCTGAGCTACGGCCCCATGCGGGTATTGCGATAATACTAAGCTAGAAGCTACGGGTATTCAACCTCTTGCAGGACGAGTTTGCTTGTGCTATACTAACTGAAAATATCCAAGGGTGATATCAATGAACTTCGGTGATCGGGTTTGGCCCCTCTAAACTAAACCGGCAGTTGAATTACCTCTACATTTCACTTCTTAAACTTGCACCATTAAGATTTTCCCACCATACCTTCAGGCTAAGGTCCTTCTTCCCGGAACAGCTTGAACCAGCCTGGCGCGCCGCTTAAGCGCCATTAAACTTCCAATCACGGATGAGTGTTAGCGGCCGTTCTTAGCTTAATCTCTAGTTTAACATATCAAAACTTTATTACCTGGGAGGGTATATTCATGACTAACAAGATGATACATTTGGACCAGACTGAACTACCAAAGAGTTGGTTTAACCCGCTTCCATTGTTTGACAAACCGTTGCCGCCACCGGTTGACGGAATATCCAAAGAACCGATACCGCCCGAGGATCTGGAAAAGATCTTTCCGGCGCGGTCGATAGAGGTGGAGGTCAGTCAGGACAGGAGGATTGACATCCCGAAGGAGGTCGAAGAGGCATACAAGATCTGGAGGCCGACTCCCCTGATTAGGGCGACAATCCTCGAAAGGGAGTTAGATACGCCGGCAAAGATCTACTTCAAGTACGAAGGGGCCTCTCCCGCGGGTAGCCACAAGCCGAATACGGCCCTGCCGCAGACTTATTATGCAAAGCAAGAGGGCACGAAAACCCTGACGACCGAAACCGGCGCGGGCCAGTGGGGGTCAGCTCTCAGTTTTACGGGAACGCAGTTCGATGTCAACGTTAAGGTCTTCATGGTAAGGGTGAGTTACGATCAGAAGCCCTATCGAAAATCGATGATTAAGAGCTGGAACGGTGAGATCGTCCCCAGCCCTTCAGAGCTGACCGAAGCCGGAAGGGCATTTTTGGAGGAAGATCCTGACACTAACGGCACCTTGGGAATGGCGATAAGTGAAGCGGTGGAACTGGCCCTGGGGTCGGAGGATACAAAATACTCCCTCGGTTCAGTACTCAATCACGTTCTTATTCATCAGTCGATTTTGGGGCTTGAGACGAAGTCGCAGCTGGAAAAGGCGGGTGTGAAGCCGGACGTTTTAATCGGTTGTGTCGGTGGAGGTAGTAATTTCGGTGGTTTAATATTGCCGTTTTTGGAGGACGTTATCGAGGACGGGAAGGATATCGATATAATTGCGGTTGAGCCTACCGCCTGTCCCACGCTCTCCAAAGGGGATGAGAGATACGACTACGCCGACAGCGGAGAAATCACGCCGATGTTAAAGATGTATACCCTGGGGCACAACTTCGTCCCCGCGGGTATTCACGCCGGCGGTTTGCGATACCACGGAACGGCCCCCATTCTCACGAGGCTAAAGGATCTCGGCTATTTGACTTCTCGCGCATACCCTCAGACGGAGACGTTCGAGGCCGCGCTACAGTTTGCAAATTCCGAGGCCTATATCCCTGCACCGGAGACCTCTCACGCGATTAAAGCCGCGATTGACGAAGCGATCAAGGCGAGGGAAGAGAACGAGGAGAAGACCATAGTCTTTAATTACAGTGGCCACGGCAATTTTGACATGTCGGCCTATGATGCCTATCTAAGCGGCGAGCTGGAGGACGTCTACCATGAAAAGTTTTAGTTAAAAGACCCTAAGGCAGCTATAGCTCAACAGGAGAGAAAACGCGGGGATAACTCCCCGCGTTCTTCTTTACCGGCTCCATTTTTCTATTTGAACATCTCAGAGAGCCAGTTATAATATCGTATCTTGGTTTTCGGGAGGTATTGACAATCAACTTAAATGAACTCACTCTACACGAGTTAATAAATCTGCTGGACAAGGAACCGGAGAGAGTTGAGGAATTAATTGACTCGTTATACGGCCGGATCGAGGAGTTCGACGGCGACGTTCAAGCGTACCTAGAAACTGCCGATAAGGAGTCGCTTATCGAGGAGGCAAAAGAAAATTCTGAAAAACCGCTTAAAGGGATACCGGGAGCCATCAAGGACAATATCCAGACCCTGGGGTTCAAGACGACGTGTGCCTCACGGTTTTTGAAGGACTATGACTCGGTTTACGATGCAACTGTCGTCAAGCACCTTAAGGAGGCCGGTTCGCCCGTTCTCGGCAAGGCGAACTTGGACGAATTTGCCATGGGCTCATCCACCGAGAACTCCTATTTCCAGACTACGAGGAACCCTAACGATCTAACACGGGTACCGGGGGGTTCATCCGGTGGGTCAGCTGCCGCCGTGGCTGCTGACGAAGCGATCTATGCCCTTGGCTCCGATACCGGGGGTTCCGTGAGGCACCCGGCTGCTTTCTGTGGTGTGGTCGGTCTAAAGCCTACCTACGGTCTGGTATCGAGGTACGGATTGACGGCGTTTGCCTCGTCCCTAGACCAGATTGGTCCGATAACGAAGGACGTCTACGACGCTGCCCTGCTCTTAAATATCATCGGGAAGCACGACGAGATGGACTCTACCTCAGCTGTGAGGCCCGCAGTTGATTATACAGAGGGAATAGATGAAGGCGTAGAAGGCCTGAAGGTCGGGTTCCCCGAGGAATATTTTGGCGACGAGCTCGACAGCAGGATTCAAAAGAAGGCTAAACGTTGGAAGGAGACCTTTGAAGGCCTTGGCGCAGAAATCGTTGAAATCTCTCTCCCCCACACAGAATATGCGATCGCGACTTACTACCTCATATCGAGCTCTGAGGCAAGTGCCAACCTTGCTCGGTTCGACGGCGTGCGTTACACGAGCAGGGCGGAGATAGACTCGATTGACGAGTTGTTCTCAAGGAGTCGAGATGAAGGTTTTGGGTCGGAGGTCAAACGGCGTATCTTCCTGGGAACCTACGCCCTCTCAGCGGGGTACTACGACGAATACTACGGCAAAGCGCAGAAGGCGCGGCGCTTAATTAAAGGAGATTTTGATAGCGCATTCGAGGATATCGACCTGATTGCCGCACCTACTTCACCGACGCCAGCCTTCAAGATCGGAGAGAAGATCGAGGATCCCCTGGAGATGTACCTGTCCGACATCTTTATAGTTCCGATTAACCTCGCGGGAATTCCGGCCATGTCCATACCCGCTGGCGAAGTTGAGGGGCTCCCCGTTGGCATGCAGTTGATGGGTTCCAGCCTGTCCGAGAATATCATCCTGCGAGCTGGATACGCGTTTGAAAAGTCCTTTATCGACTCAGACAGTTAGCCACCAGAACTACTTCCGGTTTCACGAGGTGCTAAGTTGCCCCCGGCATACTTGTTTGAAGCGTTTATCGCGGCTTTGATTGCCTTTCCTGTAACGGCTATATCCACCCTGGGGGTTATCTCACTCATGAAGGAATTACGCCTGGGGCAGTTCATCAGGAGCTGGGGACCAAAACTTCACGAGCACAAGAGCGGTACGCCAACCATGGGCGGGCTGGGGATTCTGCTCGGGCTGGGGATTGCGGGAGGGTATATTTGGTTTAGCCTTCCCTCGACCCGTAACCTTCTCTTGCTCCTGTTCGTCTCCACGTTCGGGTTTGGGCTCCTCGGTGCCCTGGATGACGTCCTCAGCCTTTTCAGGGGGAAATCCATGGGCCTTCTGCCACGACAGAAATTGGCCGGACAGGTAGCCTTTTCCCTCCTGTTTATCCACCTCTCCTTCCATCTGTTGGACAAGCCGCGCCTGATTTCTCTCCCCTTCACCGGGGTTGAATTTCTCATGCCGGTCTACGCGTTTTACGCGTTTGCCGTAGTTGTGTTGGTCGGAACGGTTAACGCGGTAAACCTGACTGACGGCCTCGACGGCCTTGCGGCCGGAGCGAGCCTAATTACCCTCCTCGCCTTCTGTCTGGTTCTGCCGGTTGCCGCTTTGCCGATCGTAATTGCCCTCGTAGCCGGGATAGCCGGGTTTGCTCCCAATAACTTCTACCCGGCCCGGGTTTTTATGGGAGACACCGGTGCCTTTGCCCTGGGGGGATTTATTGGAGGGCTGGCGGTAATATCCCGGACGGAACTACTCCTGCCCTTCTTCGGTGGACTCTTCTTCTGTGAGGTGTTGTCGGTAAGTGCTCAGGTATCATATTACAAGTTGACCGGGGGAAGGATATTTAAAATAACGCCCTTCCACCACCACTTCGAATCGGCGACCGGGATAGATTACGACTACCTGCTTCCCAATGTGGAATGGCCCGAATCTCTGATTACCACCAGGCTACTTGTCTTTCACGGGCTCCTCGCGGGGTTTGGCCTCTTTGCCTTCTATTATCTACGATAATCTCAGCTGCTAGATTCGATGCAGGTCTGGTTCCCGGCAAATATCTCGATCGACTCTTCCGTTAGCGATAGCCGTGACTCCGCTCCCAGGATCGAGTTCGTTAGCTTCGCTCTCTCTACCAGTGTTCCCTCCATAACGATAGAGTTTTCCATCTGGGATCCCTTAATTCTGCAGTTTGGCCCTATGGAGACGTTCGGTCCGATGGTCGAGTCCTCAACTTCGATATCGCGGTGAAGGGATAGGGGTCCGACTAGCCGACTGTCGGAGACACGAACGTTTTCTCCGACTTCTATCTTTCCTTCCTTCTCTAACTCTGTATCCCTTAAGTCTCCGTCGATACGACCGGTCAAGTTTTCCAGGATGACCCTGTTTGCGTTCA
This sequence comes from Candidatus Bipolaricaulota bacterium, assembly GCA_018334595.1. Lineage (GTDB taxonomy): Bacteria > Bipolaricaulota > Bipolaricaulia > M55B111 > M55B111 > M55B111. The sequence continues at coordinate 14,428 of JAGXLQ010000005.1, forward strand.
GGGCATCCCGCGGCCTACCAACGTCCAGCCACCATCCGGTTAACTTCGACGGCGTCACGAGCTTACCGCGGTTAATTAGCTCCTGTATGGCGTCAGTTATCTCCAGTTCACCGCGGTCTGAAGGCTCGATGACTTCGATGGCGTTAAAGATCTCCTCTGTGAACCCATATGCACCGACAATGGCAAGGTTGCTCGGGGGGTCATCGGGTTTCTCGACGAGGTTTACGATACGGTCTCCATCGAGGACGGCCACTCCGAACCTTTCGGGATCTTCAACCGGTGACAGGAGAATCGACGCGGAGGCGTCGCTTGATGAAAACTCCTCAATCATTGGGGATAGTTTCTCTTCCAGGAGGTTGTCCCCCAGGTAAACGAGAAAAGGTTCGTCTCCTACGAAATCCCGTGCACAATCTACGGCATGAGCTAGCCCCCGGGGATTCACCTGGTGTAGATATGTAAAGGTTGCCCCCCATCTTCCTTCCCCCAATACTTTCCGGTAATGTGACTCCATTTCCGGGGAAACGACTAGCCCGATATCATGGATTCCTCCATCGATGACTTTCTCAACGTTATAACGTAGAAGTTTTTTGTTTGCCAACGGAACGAGGTGTTTGGGTACCGAATAGCTAATCGGCCTCATCCTAGTTCCCTGTCCTGCGCAGAGGAATACTGCTTTCAACAACATCACCCCTCAAGTTGAGTAATTATACAGTCATCCTCTCCGTGATTCTAACAACTGGCCACAGGTGCCAGGGAAAAAGCAGGAGAAAAACGTCTCAAATGCAGGATTTTTAACGAGCGGAGCTTGATTGAGATTTCCGCCTGTCGGGGTTAAAATTTCTAAGTTAATCCAGAGAGCTGGTCTACTTTCCCCCACCTGAGCCCGAGGGGCTAGGGTGAAAATTTCAACTTACGTACGTGGTGTTAGCTGTCGGGGGTCAGAGGCTGTATGTACGATTCTTGGGGAACGGGACTGCCGGTTGTTTTCAACGTATATCCAAGGAAGGTGAAATACGAACATGTTACCCCTTGTTGCAATATATGGATACTCCAACTCGGGCAAGACGACGTTTCTGACAGAACTGGTAAGAAAATTGACGGAAAGAGACCACCGGGTCTGCACCATCAAGCATACTCCGGCCGAGGTCTCGCTCGACTCCGAGGGAAAGGATACCTGGAAACACGTTGACTCCGGTTCGGCCTTGACGGTTTTTTCTACTGATGCCGAGACCGATCTCATATTTCCCGAACCGCTTGAACTGGAGGAAATTCTCGAGCTAGTCAGTTTAACGGGAGAGTGTGACATCGTACTTGCCGAGGGCTTTAAGAGCTCTCCCGCACCCAAGATTGCCGTTGGCGATATCGATAGGCGGGATGGTACGCTTATGAGGGTTGACGGTAACGTCGACGAGGCCATAGAGGTAGTGGAAAAGGAGATACGAGTTGCCGCGGTTGAAAACCAGCTGCCCGGGCTGGACTGTGGCCTATGCGGAAACGATAGTTGCCGGGAGATGGCAGTAGAGGTGGAAGAGGGGAAACGTAAGATCGATGACTGCAAAGTGACGGGTAGTGGAAACCTCAAGCTCGTGGTCGATGGAGAAGAGATACCGCTGGAAAACTTTCCGGCAAATATTATTAAGTACGGTGTTAAGGGAATGCTGGAGACCCTCAAAGGAGTCACAGACGACGTTTCTCACGTTTCCCTGGAAGCTGATTATTAGTTATATGCCCCGTTTGTTGGATTTTTGTCCGGCATTTACTTGGTAGAAGTTAGTGTAGTTAACTCCTCTTATCTTCAAACCACCGGGGTTTCACAGGGTTCTTGGCCCGAGTATAATTGGTTGGGATAATGAAGAAAATTACGATAAAAGGCGCAAGAGAGCATAACTTAAAGGACCTTGACCTGGAGGTCCCGAGAAATAACTTGATCGTGATCTCCGGGCTCAGCGGCTCGGGGAAGTCCTCCCTTGCCTTCGATACGATATATGCGGAGGGCCAGAGGAGATACCTGGAGTCACTTTCAGCCTATGCACGGCGGTTTCTCGGACAGATGGAGAAGCCGGACGTCGATTTTATCGAGGGACTCTCACCCTCAATATCGATAGATCAAAAGACGACCAGTCATAACCCCCGTTCGACTGTAGGCACGGCGACCGAGGTATACGATTACCTGAGGCTGCTCTACGCTCACGTCGGGACGCCACACTGCCCTAAATGTGGCAAGGAGCTATCCCGGCAGACCCCGGATACGATCATTTCCCAGGTTATGGAGCTCGAGGAAGGTTTGAAGATATACGTTCTCGCCCCGGTGGTTCGTGGAAGGAAGGGCGAGTACAACGACCTCTTTTCCCAGCTGGCGAATCAGGGTTACGTCCGCGTGAGGGTTGACGGCCGCATTCGTGAGCTAAGCGAGGATATCGACCTGGAAAAGTACGTAAAACACGACATCGAGGTCGTCGTCGATCGCTTGATTATCAAGGGGGAGTCAAGGAGTAGGGTGGCCGATTCCGTGGAGACGGCACTTGAGCTGGCAAGTGGAAACCTGCTGGTAAAGGTGAAGAACGGCCCGGAACTGGTATTCAGCGAGGAGCGAGCCTGCCCCGACTGCGGTATAAGCGTGCCCGAGCTTACCCCGAGGATGTTTTCATTTAACAGCCCCTATGGGGCCTGCCCTGAATGTGATGGGCTGGGTGTGAAGACCGAAGTGGACCCGGACCTGGTTCTGGATAGGTCTTTGTCGATAAACGACGGGGCAATTCTCCCCTGGCGCAAGAACCCCGGGAAGTGGCGCAAGGCAATTCTCTCGGCCTTTTGTAAGGGGCATGGTATAGACATGGAGGCTCCGCTGGAGGAGATGAGCGAGGAGAAGATCGATCTCCTCCTCCACGGCTCAAGCGAGAAGGTAAGTTTTCTGTACACCAACAGGCGTGGACAGACCAGACGGCATAGACGAAAGTTTAACGGGGTTATCTCCCAGCTCGAGGAGAAGTATAAGGACTCCAGTTCTTCAAGCAGCAGAAAGAGGGTGGAGGAATACATGGCCAAACTTCCCTGCCCCAAGTGCGGTGGTGGGCGGCTCAACCAGAAAAGCCTCGCCGTGACCGTGGGAGGGAAGAACATTCAAGAGGTAACGGGAATGGCCATAGACAAGGCCTACGATTTCTTCTCCGCGCTTGAGCTGTCGGAGCAAGAGGAGTTGATAGCCTCCGACATCCTCGGCGAGATAAAGTCCCGGCTGGGGTTTCTCCTGGATGTAGGTCTTGACTATTTAACCCTCGACAGGGAATCCGGGACCCTATCAGGCGGTGAGGCACACCGAATTAAACTGGCCACGCAGATCGGTTCCAGACTTACAGGAGTTCTCTACATTCTGGACGAACCGACTGTGGGCCTGCACCAGCGCGACGTTACGAGGTTGCTCGACACGCTCAAGGACCTGCGGGATATGGACAACACGGTCATAGTGGTTGAGCACGATAGAATGACGATAACAGAGTCTGACTGGGTGATAGAGCTTGGACCCGGGGCAGGAGAGAACGGCGGAGAGATAGTTGAACAGGGGTCGCCGAGTAAGCTGCTTAAGTCCGATAAATCCATTACCGCTCAGTATATCAGGGGGGACCGGGAGATAGATATCCCCAGAAAGCGCCGCCTCTCTTCGGGGAAGAAGGTCTGGATAAGGGGGGCGAGGGAACATAACCTGAAGGGCGTCGACGTGGGAATACCCCTCGGCCTATTTACATGCGTTACTGGTGTCTCCGGTTCAGGGAAGTCCACTCTGATCAACGACGTGCTCTATCGCGCCCTCGAGCGGGAACTTCATAATAGCGGCTCCAAGCCGGGAGAGTATCGGGAACTTGAGGGAGTGGACCAGCTGGACAGGGTAATAGAGATCGACCAATCACCTATTGGGAGGACTCCCCGGTCTAACCCCGCTACCTATATCAAGGTGTTCCGGTACATCAGGGAACTCTTCGCCCAAACGCCAGAGGCAAAAAAACGTGGCTACGACAAGGGCCGATTCTCCTTTAACCGTAAAGGAGGTCGGTGTGAAGCGTGTAAGGGGCGGGGTGAGAAGGAGATCGAGATGCACTTCCTCCCGGATATTACTGTCCCGTGTGAGGAATGCGACGGCAAAAGGTACAACAAGGAGACTCTGCAGATTACTTACCGGGGAAAAACAATCTCCGACGTCCTGGAGATGACCGTAGATGAAGCTCTGCACTTCTTTGCTAACCACTCCAAGATCAAGCGGAAGCTCCAGACTTTGGTGGATATAGGTCTGAGTTACATCAAGTTGGGTCAGCCGTCGACTACACTTTCCGGAGGAGAAGCCCAGAGGATCAAGCTCGCCAAAGAGTTATCTAGAACGCGCCAGGGCCATACCCTCTATCTGTTTGACGAACCCACTACCGGACTTCACGCCGCAGACATAAACAAGCTGCTGGACGTGCTACACCGTCTTGTCGACGACGACAACACCATCGTCGTCATAGAGCACAACCCCCACGTGATCAAGACTGCTGATTGGATTGTTGACCTCGGACCCGGGGGAGGCATACACGGTGGAGAGATAATTGCGGAAGGGACCCCGGAGAGCGTAAGTGAACAGGAAACCTCCTATACCGGACAGGTGTTGGCGGACATCTTCTCGGAGAAGAGAAAAGAACTACTTACTAAATGCAACTGAAAGAGAGGGTAAGAGACTTTCCCAGGGAACCCGGCGTATACATAATCCGTTCCAGGGGGGAGGTAATATACGTCGGCAAGTCGGCGTCGCTGCGCGACCGCGTACGAAGTTACTTTCATTCCTCTAGCTCTACTTCACTAAAGACACGGGTCCTCCGTGATGAAGCGGACGACATAGATTATATCGTGACCGACTCTGAAGTCGAAGCCCTGATCCTGGAGGAGAACCTGATAAAAGAATATCGCCCCCGCTACAACGTTTTATTGAAGGACAACAAGAGCTACCCCTATTTACAGATAACGGAGGAAGAGTACCCTCGGGTCGTAGTAACGCGGAGACGGGGCCAGGTGGACGGCGAGGTCTTTGGGCCGTATACGGACGCAGGGGCCATGCGTGAGACACTAGACGCCCTGGAGAAGATCTTCCCGATCAAGGATTGTGGATGGAGCGCCGATGACGGCGGAAGGAGGCCATGCCTGAGATACCATATCGGACTCTGTTCCGCTCCCTGTGCGGGAAAGGTGGATAGGGAAACTTATCTCGAGTACGTCGATGGCATCCGCGAGATCCTTAAGGGCAACTACAGGGAAGCTATTGGCGTATTGCGTGAACACATGGAAGAAGCTGCAGGCCGAAACGATTTCGAGAAGGCCGCCGAGTGGCGGGACAAGATTCAAGCCGTCAAGAAGATATCCAACAAACAGAGGGTCAGGCTTAAGGACAAGCTGGATAGGGACTTTATTGCCATGGACAGGAAGGAGGATGGGGGCGTAATTCAGATATTTTTCGTCCGCCGGGGGAGGATCAGCGGACAGGATAGTTTTGAGATGGAGTTTCCCCGGGAGGAAAAGGACGAGACGATAATTGCAAGCTTCGTCCAAAAATTCTACCGTAACCGAGCGGTTATCCCGGAGGAGATCTACGTAGAAAAGCTGCCGGCAGACGTGGAGACGATAGAGGCCTGGCTGTCCGACGTGAGGTCGGGGGGCGTCGAGATAATCGTCCCCCGGAGAGGGGCGAAGAGGAGGATCCTAGAGATGGCGGAGAGAAACGCCAGGTTCAGCTTCAAGTCCGGCGCCACCTCGAGAGCAGGGGAAAGGAGGGAGGCACTGCTCGACCTGCAAAGCCGGCTCGGCTTACCCGCCCTGCCGGAGAGGATCGAGGGCTATGACATCTCCAATATCTCCGGAGAGGACGCCGTGGGGTCTATGGTCGTGTTTACTGACGGGCAAGAAGACCGGTCAGCTTACCGCAGGTTCAAGATCTCAGAGGTCTCCGGCCCGGACGACTACCGAATGATAAAACAGGTGTTAAGGCGCAGGCTCGGTCGCGTGGATGATCCGGGCGAGGAGGACGAAAGCTTTGCGTCTTTGCCCGATCTGATACTAATTGACGGAGGCAAGGGTCAGCTCAATGCGGGGGAGGAGGCCGTCCACGACCTGGGTCTGGATGGGGTGAACCTTATCGGCTTGGCAAAGGAATTTGAGGAGGTATACCAGCCGGGTTCAAGCGAGCCAGTTAGTTTCGACCAGGAATCGCAGGCCCTCAAGATGCTACAGAGGGTAAGAGACGAGGCCCACCGGTTTGCCCTCGATTATCACCGCAGGTTGAGACAAAAGAGGACGGTAAGGTCCTCCCTCGATTCAATAAGGGGAGTTGGTCCGAAGAGGAAGGCCCAGCTCCTAAACACGTTCAAGTCGGTAGAAGGTGTACGTCGGGCGAGCCTGAGCGAGATTAGCGCGATCCCGAATATGCCGGAAAAGGTGGCGGAGAGGATATATAGGTTCTTTGCCGATAACTAGTTGTCCAGATTAACCAAAAAAGGAAAGGGCCGACTGAGCGCCCTCAACCACACTGGAGCTCATCAGCAATTTTCTTGGCTGCATTACCTGCCCCAAACGGATTAACTTTCCTGGACATCTTCTCATAAGCTCGACTGTCGTTCAGAAGGCGCGATACCTCCCTTACAATTGATCCCGTAGCTGTACCCACTATCCTTGCGGTACCGGCCACCACCGCCTCGGGGCGCTCGGTCGTCTCCCTTGCGACCAACACGGGGACGCCCAAGGAGGGAGCCTCCTCCTGAATACCGCCGGAGTCCGTTAGGATGAGTTTGGCCGCTTTCATCAGTTTGACGAAACCCACGTAATCGACGGGCTCCTCCTC
>JAGXLQ010000109.1 GCA_018334595.1 Candidatus Bipolaricaulota bacterium
GGGAGAAGCGCCCTGGCCATGGGGACCCAGAAGATGGTCAAGCGAAACGCCCTGACCAGGCGTCTGGCCTCCGTGGAGTCTCTTGGTTCAGTCGACACCATCTGTACCGATAAGACGGGTACTCTAACGGAAAACGAGATGACTGTCCAGAAGGTTTACACCTCCGGTGCCGAATATCCCCTTCACGAACTCTCCTTCGACGACGGGGAGGACTCAAATGATTATCCCGACGGTCTCCTGCTGTTCAAGACAGGGGTACTCTGTAACGACGCAAGTTTTACCGAGGAAGGGGAGGTCCTAGGGGACCCAACTGAGGGAGCTCTGTTAAAATCCGCAAAGTCCGTCGGACTGGACCTCAACAGGTTGGGCAACGAGGAGAGTAGGGTCAGAGAGATACCCTTCTCCTCCGCAAGAAAGATGATGACGACCGTATACGAGGACGGCAAGGACTCACTTTCCTTCACGAAGGGCGCTCCGGAAACCGTCCTGAAGCGCTGCGATAGTTACTGGGAAGGCGGAGAGGTAGTTGAACTCGCCGAGGACAAGAAAAGGGAATTCCAGGAGAAGATAGAGGAATTCGCGTCAAGCGCTCTTCGCGTCCTTGGTTTCGCCACTAAATCAATTTGCGCTGAAGACCTGCAGGAACTCGGTGACGACGACCTTGAATCGGGACTCGCATTCGTCGGGATACAGGGGATGATGGACCCACCCCGGCCCGAGGTTCACGAGGCGATCACGGCGTGCCGGGACGCGGGGATAAGGACGGTCATGGTCACGGGAGACAACGCCCTAACCGCAAAGGCAATTGGGGGTGAACTCGGGTTTCACGGTGACGTCCTCACCGGAAGTGAATTGGAGTCACTCTCCGATGTGGACCTGAGGAAGAGGGTTCCCGAGGTAAACATATTTGCCCGTGTATCGCCCTCCGACAAGCTTAAGATACTCGAGGTCATAAAGGAGGAACAGGGACACATAGTGGCAATGACCGGGGACGGGGTCAACGACGCTCCCTCACTCAAACGCTCCGACGTCGGTATCTCGATGGGTATCAGGGGCACGGACGTAGCAAGACAAGCGTCAGATATTGTCTTGCTCGACGACAATTTTGCCTCAATTAAGGACGCAGTTGCCGAAGGCAGGGCGATCTTTGACAACATCCGCAAGTTCGTCTCGCTGTTGCTCTCCGGGAACCTGGCTGAGGTTCTGACCGTCTTCCTCGCCACTCTCTTCGGCCTGGGGCTGCCGCTGACTGCCCCGATGCTACTCTGGGTAAACCTCCTCACGGACGGGTTGCCGGCTGTTGCTCTGGGTGCCGACGGTAAGTCTCACGGGGTAATGAACAGGAGCCCTCGCCAGGAAGGAGAGGGGGTCATAAACAAGTTCATGGTCTACGTAATTTTGGGCATCGGCCTCAGCCTGACGGCACTAATCCTCTTCTCATTCAACCACATCCTCCCGGACCTGGCCAGGGCACGAACGGTTGCCTTTACGGAACTCGTCCTTATCGAACTGGTCGAAATCATCCCCATCAGGTCCTGTTTTGGCGTTCCGATAGAGCGTAACAGGTGGTTGTACGCTGCCGTCGCCTCCTCAATAGCAATGCAGTTTGTCGTAATTTACAGCCCCCTTAACCAGTTCTTCGGACTGGTCCCACTTGACCTGGAGTCCTGGTACATCGTCCTAAGTGCCGTGGGGATCTTTAGCGCCTTCATCTGGATTTACATCTCGGTCGGACGAAGGTTCTTTAAAAAGGGCGACTAAGCGGGGAGCCTCCTTTAAAACTTCTTCATAATTTCTTTACATTAAATGTATAACATATCTTGGGAAAATTAGAACCAATATTCATCCTGGAGGAGATATAAAATGAAGACGAGTGAAGGCAGAATTAAGGGACTTTCTCTTGTGCTCTTCTTGACGCTGAGCCTGGGGCTGATTTTTTCCGGGACCACCTCGATTACGGCGGTGGCCGCGGACGACATGGTCACCTCTCAGGAGACGGCAATAACGAGAACTGCGGAGAAGGTCGGTCCCGCCGTGGCCAGAGTGGAGGTCACGAGGACGGTCTCACAGGGGCCCAGTATCTTCGATAATCCTTTTTACAGGTACTTCTTCGGAGAACCGGACGAGGAGGGAGAGCGGAAAGTTCAATCTCTGGGGTCCGGTTTCGCGATCAACTGGAATGATGAGAAATACGTATTGACCAACGAGCACGTCGTAAGCAGTGCCGACGAGATCAGGCTAACCTTCAGCGACACCAAGACATACATGGCAGAAGTCGTTGGCAAGGACGAGATGATCGATGTGGCAGTACTCAGGATTACCAAGGGTGGCAGTGTAGAAGATATCCCCACCGTTGAACTAGGGAACCCTGAGGAAACACCGATTGGAGCGTGGGTCGTGGCAATTGGAAACCCCGAAGGGTTTGAGAACACGGTGACCGCAGGGGTGTTAAGCGCAAAGAACAGGACCATTCGAAAACCCAGCGGCGAAGGAAGTTATCGGGACCTGTTGCAGACGGACGCTGCAGTTAACCCCGGAAACTCCGGGGGCCCGCTCGTAAACGTCAACGGAGAAGTAATCGGAATAAATACCGCGATCATAAGGAGAAGCGAGCAGGGCGTCCCCATTACCGGTCTAAACTTCGCCGTATCGATAAACTCGGTAAAGAGCGTCATCTCCGAACTGGTAAGCGAGGGAAAGGTAACCCGAGCCTGGCTCGGCGTCGTCTACCAGGAGCTGAGCGCCTCGATGGCGGAAAAGTTCGGAGTTGAACCCGGAATCGGCGTCCTAATTTCCGAGGTAATGAAGGGTGATCCGGCGGAGAAAGCCGGGTTAGAGGCCGGAGACGTAATAACGAAGATCAACGGGGCGGTCATCAAGAGCGATACCCAGTTCCAGCAGGAGATAATGTACCGTTCGGTCGGCGAAGATATCGAGGTAACCTACGTCAGGGACGGAGAGGAGAAGACAACTACGGTTACCCTCGGCGAGCGGGACAGGGAAACGAGTCAGGTAACTACGGATAAGGACGAATTTACGGACGAGGACCTGGGAGTTACCCTACGTGAGAACTCGGAAGAGGTGGAGTCGAAATATGGACTGGCAACGGACGAGGGTCTGGTCGTCATGGACGTGGAATCCTTTGGCCCCGCCAGAGACCTCAGACAGGGAGACGTACTCGTACAGGCGGGCATAAGTAGCGCCAGCCTGAAGGACCTTTCCACCGTAGAGGACTGGAAGGAGATATCGTCTTCCCTCGAGGAAGGTGAGGCGCTTCTGGTCAGGGTGTTGAGAGGAGCCAACTACAGGTGGGTCGTCCTAGAACGCTAAATCAAACGTTCAATACGGGGGCCCTAGTAAACGGGCCCCCTCTTTACCCCAAACGTGACAAACAATGAACAAAACAATACTCGTGGTCGACGACGACGAAAGCCTCGTTGACCTGCTAAAAAAATACCTGGAAAAGGACGGATACAACGTCCTGACCGCCTACGACGGCAACGCGGCCCTCAACCTGTTTAGACTCAGAGAGGTGGACCTCATCGTCCTCGACCTCATGCTCCCCAAGGTCAAGGGGCTAAACGTATGCCGCTCCATCCGTACGGAGTCCCAGGTTCCGATAATAATGCTTACCGCTAAGACTGACGAGGAGGATAGGATAAAGGGGCTCGACCTGGGGGCCGACGATTACGTAACTAAACCCTTCAGCCCCGGGGAACTACTGGCGAGAATCAGGGCGGTACTCAGGCGCACCGCGGAGAGAAATCAGACTGAGGTCACGATCGGTGACCTCTCAGTCAACTACGAGACCCACAACGTCCTCCTGGACAACGAGCCCGTTGACCTGACCCCGACTGAGTTCAAGATACTCTCCACCCTGGTAGATCAACCCCGCCGCGTCTTCTCCCGGCCGGACCTAATTCACGCCGCCCTTGGATACGGGTACGAGGGATTTGAACGTACGATCGACGTTCACATAAAGAACATCAGAAAAAAGATCGAACCGGACCATAAGGAACCCACGTACCTCAAGACCGTCCACGGAGTTGGCTACAAGTTGGACCCACCCACAAACGGAGAAAATAATACGGATTCAGATGATCAATAACTTAAGAGTTAAGCTGCTGGGCAGCTTTTTTCTCGTAGTTGCAATCGCCGTGGGGACGATTGCCTACATCGCCTCCATGGCGGCCGTAACTCAATTTGACCGATACGTCAGTCAGGATCAAGCAGAAAGATATCAGCGACTTGCACTAACCTACACGAACTACTTTCGATATTCGGGCGACTGGACCGAGGTGAACACCCTGACGGAAAAGGTTGCTGAAATGTATAGCGAGAGGGTCGTGTTAACCGATCCTAACGGCATAGTTATCAGCGACACGGCAGAGGAACTCGTCGGTAGGGAAATCAGCGAGAACTGGTCCAACAAAAAGATCAAACTCAGCCAGGGGGAGTACCCCATCGGCAGGATGTACATTAAGACCCAGGAGAGATCGGAACTACAAAATGCCTTCCTCAGCTCCGTAAACAAGTCCGTCATTACGGCAGCCATCATCGCCGGCATCGCTGGTATAGTGCTGGCAGCGTTTCTCTCCAGAAACATAGTTAACCCGGTGTTGAACCTGACGAGGGCAACGAAGAAGATGCAGGAGGGCGAGCTCGATCAACGGGTGGAGATAACCACTAACGACGAGATCGGCGCCTTGAGCAGAGCGTTCAATTCCCTGGCCAACAGGCTAAAACAGCAGAAACAGCTGCGGGAGGAGATGGTCAGCGACGTCGCTCACGAACTCCGAAACCCCCTCTCGAATATTCAGGGTTACCTGGAGGGGTTAAAGGAAGGTATGGTCGAGCCAACCGAAGAGGTATTTCAGTCACTCCATCAACAGTCCTTGGTCCTGAACAGGTTGATTAACGACCTAAGAGATGTAAACCAGGCGAAGGTGGGCAAACTGGACCTGGAAAAGAAGCAGATAGTCCTGGAGGACGTGGCCTCCAACGCGATAAAAGCCGTGGAGAACAAGGCCCTGGAGAAGGAGGTTACAATTAACTCACACCTTCCAGATTCTACGCTAATTACAGCCGATCCGGAACGGATATCGCAGGTCATCCGCAACCTCCTGGACAACGCGCTGACCCACACCCGGCCCGGTGGCAAGATAACCATAAGCGTAAGGCCAGAGGGAGAGGTAGTCGTGCTGCACGTTATTGATAC
>JAGXLQ010000110.1 GCA_018334595.1 Candidatus Bipolaricaulota bacterium
CAATATTTGACCCAGGAGAAGGCCAACGAAAGGACGATAGAAGAAAACTACCTTAATTCGCTTATCTTTGCCAACGAGAAGGTCACCAGCTTGGTCGAGGATCTGTTTAGCCAGTACGACTCCGATAATCTGCCCATCATCGTTATCCAGGGAGACGAGGGACCATTTCCGAGGAGATATCGGGAAGACGAGTACAACTTCGACTGGAAAGACGAGGCGACAAAAGATGAGCTCAGGGAGAAGATGAGGATCCTCAATGCTTATCACTTACCCGGAGTAGAGGATGACCTCCTGTACCCTTCTATTACACCAGTTAACACCTTTCGGTTGATATTCAACCTTTATTTTGGGGCTGAATACGATCTCCTCCCTGACAAGAGCTACGCGTTTCGAGACGGTAAAAACATATACGATTTCTTCGACGTGACCGATATCGTCGACTATCAATAGCTACTGAATATCCTACCCTCTATCGTGCTTCCCTGCTCTAACGACCTTACCAGCTAGTTATGGGGTGTCCTATTACTTAGTCTGGCGGGAGTTATCCGCTGTGGCAGTCTGGGGCAATTACATTTTACTAAACTCTTGATATAAAGAACTCTTTATAGTATATTATTAGTAAAGGGTGTGATTAAGATAAGTAACGTCAAAGAACTCTTAGAAAGCCTGGAAAGGTACCGAAACGATTTGGACTTCAGCAAGGAAAAGATGGCCAGGGAATTGAACGTGTCCTTGGCTACCTACATGAATTGGACAAATACATCCACTAATCCCCATGGAGAAAACATTCTCAAGATAATTGAGATATTAAAAGACGACGATGGTGAGCAAGGTTCGCCGTTAAGTTAATTCCATTACGTCGCCAGCCTTTACCAGCAGACATAGAAGGGTTGTGCTGAATTTAGAGGAGAAGATATGAAGGCCAAGGACCTAGCTAAACCGGGAACTATGCTGAGCAGGAGGAGCTTTATTAAAGCGATGGGATACTCGTTGACGGGGTTGATTGGCCTTACCAATACGCCGAGAGGATTGTTAAATCAAACAAGTTATAACACGGGAAAGCCTCCTATTATCGGTCCGTCTAAAATGTCTTACGTAGTTCTCCCCGACACTCAGTATTATTGCAGTCACAATAATGGAATATTCCAGCGGATGACACAGTGGATAGTTGAAAATTTAACTACCTATAACATAAAAATGGTTTTGCACGAGGGAGACATAGTCAACGATCCGACTCGAATACGCCAATGGGAGGTGGCAAAAGAAGCGATAGACAACCTGGATCGCAACTCTATTCCAACCTTACTCTCACTGGGCAACCACGATGCAGTCACGATACGTAATCCAATTGATTTTAGGAGATATTTTCCTGTTTCTCGATACTCCGTGCTTGAAGATCGACTAAGATCGATAAGTGAGTACGGTACCTACGAAGGCCATCCAGAAAATGCCTACTTAAAGCAGGAAGTTGGAAAACATAATTTCCTGTATTTGACCCTTGAGTTTGCCCCAAGGCGGAGTGTAGTGGAATGGGCCCGAAAAGTCATTGAAAAACATAGCCATTCCTTTGTGGTAGTTGTCACTCATCTATTTTTGTATCACGACGGCAGCCTATCGGGAGCAAGGCACCCTCATAATGCCTCTCTTTATGGATTGACGGATCACTATACAGGGGAAAAACTGTGGGAGGACCTTATTTCGAGGAGCTCGGATATAAAGGTGGTTCACTCAGGCCATCATGTTAATGGTCCCTATTCAGCGGTAAGGGAGGGTCACGGGGTTAACGGGAATCGAGTTTCCCAGCAGTACGCTAATTACCAGGATATGTACAACGGTGGCGATGGCTGGATGCGGATGGTAACTGTCGATATGGAAACCTGGGAAAGCAAGGTCTCCACCTATACACCCTACGGGGACGAGTGGAGCTCAGACCCGCTGGAAAACTTCAACGTAAATTTTGACCGCTGGGTCAGCTGATTTGACGATTCAACGGACTCGGGCATTTTCAACCGGATGACCCAAGTTTCCTCTCGGGGCCGTGGGGTAAACATGAAAGTGACCGGCTCTGACGAGTGTCCGCATTGTGTAACCGGTATCGTCGCTCACAAGGGCCGAGGTAGGTTAAGCCTCTTTGTGGTCCCGAAGCCCTACCCCGTCTATACGGGATCCAGGTTCTCCTTTACAATTTCCTTCAGGGGTTTTCCCGCCTTAAACTTGGGAACTACTTTAGCCGGAACGTCGATTACCTCTCCAGTTTGCGGGTTTAGCCGTTCAGTTGCACTTCTCGCTCGGGGTTCGAACTTACCAAAGCCGACGAATAGGACTTCTTTTCCATCTTCGAGGGCCTCAGTGATTACCTCTAGGGTGGAATCCAGCGCCTCTTTAGAATCCTTTTTTGTCGTCTCGGTCTTTTCCGCCAGTATGTCTACAAACTCACCTTTGTTCACCTAATAAACCCCCTAAACTCGGTTAGAATGGAATGCAGTCGGAGCAGCGGTTGATATCAACCGCGCGGTTTGAATGCTGTATCCTTGCGTTCAACGGATTCCCAACGGCTCTAAGTTCCTAATTGACCTAGGCCCTAAACGTTGATGAGGCAAACCTATGTAAACGGTTGTTTTGCCAGATCAGTTAATGCCTTTACTAACCCTCTATGCCAGGCTACCAGCCTGTGCTCACTTCCTTTAAACATTAAAACCGAGGAATTGACCCTGTTGGTCAAATTGTCAGCGGTCCTTCCGAACAAGAACCTGTCGAAAACCCACTCCCTGCCCGGGCCGATAACTACCAAGTCAGCGGCTTTACTCCCGGACAACAACCCCTGGAGCACTGAACTGGCGTGGATAACTCTGGTCTTTATCTTATCGGCGTTAAGCAGCTCCCTAACTTCATCGAGACTCCCTTGAGCCTCTTCACCTGCATCCTCGCCAGATTCAGGGGTTACAACGTGGATTAACTCTCCCTCCGCATTGCTCTGTTTAAGCAGCCTGTTGACGATTGCAAGCCGTTTGGGTCTAGGCCTGCTCGGCCCTACCGGTATCACAACTTTCTTTACTTCTTCCAGCGTGTCACGGGACTTGAAAACCCCGACATCACATGGAGCATTCTTAAGGACCTTGTTAACGACTGAGCTTCGCCGTACTGCAACCGGGGTTATGGTCCCAAACCACCCCATGATTATTAGGCCGGCCTCCACTTCCTTGGCAGCGTTAATTATCGCCCCTGGAATGGAGCTGGACGTGGCCGCAAAAGGTTCGGCCGGCCGCCCAAGTCGGTGGGCGTAATGGGTGGTATCCATAACTAGCTCAGTCCCCTTGCGCCAGGACCGTTCCCGTTGTGGAAAAGAACTTTCCCTGGTTATATTCAAGATGTGAAAGGTTGTACTGGCTGTGGTAATCAACTGGGCAACCCTCACCAGGTGTTTTGCGCTATCCGGGTTGGCAACGCTGATTATAACGTTATCGTATTCGTATTCGGCCAGAGATATTTCCTGCTGGTTGTTACTCATCGTTCTTAGACCTCAAAATTTCTTCAACTCTTAAGTTTAACGATAGGACGTTAACCCTTGTTTGTCCAAACAAACCGAGAAATTTACCCCCGGTCAACTCGTCGATAACCTCCCTTAACTTATCCTCCGCGATTCCCGTATTCTCAGATACCCTCGGCACCTGGAGGTAGGCGGATTGAGGCCGGATATCTGGGTCCAGAGAGGAGCCCGATTCGGTCACGAAGCTGATTGGAACCTCCTCCGGCTTTATCCCCTGTTTTTCCAGCTCCCGTAGTTCATTCTTCGCCCGCTCTGTGAGTCGGTCGTTGTCCGGTGCCAGGTTCGCGCTGCCCGAGTCCATCCCGTCGTACCCTTTTGAGGAGGGCCGTGGGTGGAAGTATTCGTCTGAGGTAAATTCTTGGCCGATTAGTTTCGAGCCCACGACCTGACCGTCCTGTTTGACCAGTCCACCTTTAGCAGCCTCGCCCCAGATTAAGTTGCCGATACCGGTGACGGCAAGAGTATACAGGACGCTTATCAATAGGATCGAGACCAGGACCAACCGAAGGCCCTTCGAAACTAGTTGGTACCCACTTAAGGCATCCGCTTCAGGCAAGACCCTTTCCTCTTTTCCGTCGTCTCCTTCGCTCCGGTCGACGAGTTCTTCGCCCTCTTCTTTCTGAATTTCTTCCTCTGACACGGTTTAGAACACCCCCACAGTTACCAGCAACCAATCTATCAACTTAATGCTCAAAAACGGGACTACCAACCCACTTCCACCGTAAAGCAACATATTTCGAATCAACAACCTAGACGCACTGACCGGCTTGTACTCGACTCCGCGTATCGCGAGGGGAACGAGGAAGGGGATGATCAGACTGTTATATATGAGCGAAGAGATAACCACGCTCTGCAGGGAATGCAGGTTCATCAAATTCATCTTTCCCAGTGCCGGTATGCTTGCGGAAAAGATTGCGGGGACCAATGCGAAGTAACGAGAGACGTCGTTGGCAATGCTAAACGTGGTCAACGAGCCCCTGGTCATCAACAGCTGTTTGCCGATACCGACCACCTCAATGAGCTTGGTGGGGTCCGAATCCATATCCACCATGTTGCCGGCCTCCTTGGCAGCGGCGGTCCCGGCGTTCATCGCCAGGCCCACGTCTGCCTTGGCCAGGGCCGGAGCGTCGTTTGTCCCGTCCCCCGTCATGCCAACCATGTGACCCTTTGCCTTTTCCTCTTCTACCAGGCCGATCTTCTCCTCGGGTTGGAAATCCGCATAATAATCGTCGAGCCCGGCCTGTTCTGCGATATAAGCGGCGGTCCGTTCGTTGTCTCCCGTACACATGATCGTCGTAATTCCCATCTTTTGCAGCTCAGCTATCCTTTCCTTGATCCCCGACTTCAACTCGTCCTGCAACTCTATCAACCCGACCACCTGCTTATCCACTGCCAGTCCGAGAGGGGTCCCGCCGGAATCTGCTATCTCCATGGCCTTTTCATCGAGCTCCTCGGGGATCGATTCGGCGTAATCCTTAATGGCATCCATTGATCCCTTCCTGACTTCAGTCCCATCTTCCAGGTCAACTCCGCTCATTCCCGTTTCCGCGCTAAACTCAATGAACCCTTCTTCCGGTAGTTTTTCCTCGCTTGCCCCTTCTCCCCTGTGTTCGGCCTCC
>JAGXLQ010000006.1 GCA_018334595.1 Candidatus Bipolaricaulota bacterium
CGGAGAACTCGTTAGACTTATTTGAGGTATCCCATCCAACCGTACTTCCAGGTGAGAACTCAACCGCACCAAGGGTGAGCTCGTCAAAGTCGAGAGATAGTTGCGACGAGTTGGTGAAATCGATATCATGGTCGGAGAACAGGTCGTCGAGGTCCCCCTCCCCGTTTAGCTGTACCTTCACCCCGTAGTCAGTGCCCAGCGGAACCCCCCTGGACGCTGAAAAGGTCCAGCTCATCTTCTCCGGGTCCTGGGTGCTGAAGGGTTCAAAGCGCAACGGATAGGCGTAATTCAGGGTGGCGTTAATTCCCTCAAGGGGCGAGGCCGACAGAGAGGAGGTGAGGCCCGCCGACAGGGTCGAACTTTCGGCCTGTAAGTCCCTTTCCTCAAGGCCTGATAAACCAAGTGAAACCGTCAGCCGGTCGTCCCAGAAAGACTTGCTGCCAAACAGGTCGAGTCCCAGGTCCCTGCTCTCTTCCCCCCTGGTCTGCCAGTAGACCTCGGCATCGGTCTTCACAAACCCGTCCCAGATCACGAGAAGGGCCGTGTTGGTCACCAGAGGTCCTGGTTCCTCGGCAGTCAAGGTCGACAGCGAGTAATCCCTGCTTAACTCAAGATCCAGGCCACTTATGATCTCCCCGCCGGCCGTAAATTTGGCGGAAAGGCTGTCCCGTTGGTCAAACTTTCCGATTTCGGAGTAAGCCGGCTGAGTATATCCGAATCCCGTAGAGAAGAAGAACTCACGGGACCAAAGCTCAAACGTCTTATCCAGTCTTCCCTCGAGGGCAATACCCCGATCGGTGTGAGTATCGGCGTCGATGTTTTTGAACCTATTGTCGTCCTGGCCGGGTATCCCCGTCTCCTCCGAGCTGGATTTTTTCAAGACGTCCAGCAGAGAGTAGACGGTAATATCGTAGTCGTCCTCGACCGTAAAACCCTTGCTTCCTGCCCAGATCCCCTGTTCGGAGGATATCGCAGTTATCTCCCTGTCTCCGTAGCGGGAGGAACCGCTGACGGAAGAGAAACCACTCTCTGTCCCATACCAGACCTCCCCGTCAGAGACCGAAACGGCGGTCACCTGAGGGCCTTCAACGACGATCCGTTCCTCGAGATCTTTGTCGAATTCGAATATACCGCTGGGGGTAACTGCGTACAGGTAGTCGTTCCCGGAGGACATATCGATGACCTCCTCGGATAGTTGGGGGTTGGGGCCACTCAACTCTTCTTCGTCCGGGTCGAAGACTTGGAGTCCGTCCACGGTACCGACCCACAGATAATCTCCGAAGTAAGCCAGATCCGTTATCTCGGCGTCAGCAAAGAACTCGGCTCCCCGTGAGCCCCAGGGGTCATCCCCTCCGAGGTCCCCCACCTCGGCCGCGATCAGTCCAGACGTAGTCCCAGCCCAGATCGTCTCCCCGTCGCTGGCAAGGCTCAACGCGTTAACTTCCTCCAGGCCGGCCAGGTCGTAATAACTCTTCCAGTTAACTGCCCTATCGAACGGGGACTCGCCTTCGAGCTGGATAGTAGTGATCCCCGAGTTCGCGGCAAAAACCAGGTAACTATTCACCAACAAGCCGTCCTGGACGACGTTTCCCGCCAGCCCGTCCCCGGGTCCGTAGTCTAACCACTCGCCTCCGTCCTCCACGGCGAAGCCGTCCTGGTGCCCAAAGACGGTGACCTCGTAACCCGCGCCACTTAAGTCCACTATGTCGTTGATCCTGTTGGGAAGGTTTTTTCGCTCGTTGTCGTCAAACGGAAACTCGTTTATACTACCGCTTGCCCGGAGGTTAGCGTTCCACCCGTTCTGGTTAAACGTCGCTTCCAGCCCGCCCACGGTGTGGACATTGGGCATTATCGGTATGTCAATTGGAATTTCGCCGGACACCTCGTCTCTAGCCTGAAAAGCGCTGACGGATACCTCCAGGCCGTAATCGGACTCCAGGTTTACCTTCCCCCCATAGAGGTTCCGGGGATATTCGGCAAAGCCTCCGATCCCACCGCGGGCCCGCTCGTAATCGACCTTCAACTCGTCGTCCGGGCCAACGCTCTTAAACAACATTAGTGAGCCCGTCTCGTAATCTATGGAGTAATCCGTGTTCCTCTTTAACAACTTTCCGTTCAAGTACACGCGCTCGCTGTTAGGGGTAACGGAAAAGCCGAGCATGTAGATGTTGCCGGATATGTTGTACTTATAGGATATTTCCACTTCCTTCTTCCCCAAATCGGTAAAGAAGTCGCCGGGAAACTCCAGGTCGATGATCCCCTTCTCGGAATAGAGGTCGTAGTCGTAATCGGGTAGGTCCTCGATCGGGACCCACCCCCCTTCTTTGAAGACCCTTATCTCCACCGAGTTTTCCTCGATGCTGGTCTCCCCCAGAGCGTAGAAGCGGTTCTGGCGGTAGTCGGTCAAATTCACTTCCTCGTCACCGAGAACGAACCTCACATAGTCCTGAAGTCCCTTGAGGAACTTCCTCTCGTAATCGGTCCCCTCGTTGAACGGGTATTCCTTCTGCTCTTCCTCGGGTAGATCATCGTTGTAGGTTGAGATATAGCTCTTTATCCTCGACCTCAACAGGGAGAGTCTTTCGGTTAACAGAACGAGGTGATAGCCCTCGGCATCGATAATTCTAAACTGGCTGGAAGTAAGGTCCTTGCTCTTCTCTTCCTCTATTGGGCCTTCCAGATACTCCAAGCCCCAGTCACCGAGAAAGTTCCAGAGGTCCTCTTCCGGAAGAAAGTTAAGTGCCGGTTCGGTAAAACCTTCGACGTACTTACCCGTCAGGTTGTAATATTCCAGGCCACGGATATTCGTCCTATAGCCACGTTGGACCAGCTCTTCTTCTGTTTCAAACAGCGAAAAGTTGATTTCAGCGACCGCGGTCTTGCCATAGAAAACCTTGGTTTCCGATATGCCCTGCAAGCGACCTGTCATCACTTCCACGCCGCTCCCCTCGACCTCGCCTGACAGGCGGACGCCGAGTAACTTCTTGTTGTAGACGGTAAAGTCATCCTCCTGACCCACCACGAAGTCACCAAGAACACCGTCCCAGTTGTCGGTATCCATCTTCAGCTTAAACTCCTGCAGGTAGCCGGGGTCGCTATCGTCAAGATCGGCACTTAAGGTAAAGTACGGCTCGATCCGTCCTGACAGGTTGACGACCAGGGACTGATCCAGGGAAAGGGAGTTTGCAGGATAACCCGACCTGGATAGACTGGCAGGGTCCCCCGCTCCGAAGTTGACGTCCCAAGTCTTCTTGCCGGTAAGGTCAACCTGAAACGAACCCGTTTGGACGGTAAGAGGGTAGGAAGTATAGCTAATTCCCAACAAAACCACCAGGAGGAGGATCGGGATATATATTCGTCTTGTCAGGGTACGTTTATTAATAATGATCAACTACCTCGATATAACCGTTAAAACCTGAAGAAGAGAGAGACGATATGGGTCCCTTCAATATCCCCCTGATAAGCCACAAACCCCCAATCCAGCCTGAAAACATCGAAGTCCGCCGAAGCACCAAAGGTCCCCCCTCTGCCGTTGTAACCAGCCCGCAGGCCCAGCTGGTTGAACCACAGTTCGGCCCCCAGATGAGGGGTTAACTCCGTGACGTCACCCCCGGCAACCTCTTCCAGCTTGCCCTCGGCCTCGGCCAGCAAGTTTACCTCCGTCCCGTCCCTGACCGACAGCCCGTAGGAGAGTCCCGCCCTAACCACCCTGGAGAGTTCCTCCGTATGAGAGCCTCCATAAACTATACCAGACGAGATGGCGTTTTCGAAAGTCATACCGATCCGAAGCGGTTCAAACCTTAACATGAACGCCGGGTCAACCGACCAACCAAAGCCATCTGAACTGGGGTCGGTAGATACGTGTGAGTAATAACACTTTACCTTACCACCGACTGAAAAGTACGACCCCAACGGGAATCCCGCCGAGGCAATCCCCCCACCACTCAGATAGATAAAGCTTTCGTCGGTGGGAACACTAAAGTTGTTGGGAATCCGTACCGGGCCGGAGGAGAGAAGGCTTAAGTTTGCGCCAAAGTATTTGCCGGCAACTCCGAGCGAGCCGTAATTTAGTAGACCAAATCTTGGACTCCAGGCCGAAGATATCCCCGCTTCCTCGAGGTAAGCAAGCGCGGCGGGGTTGTAGTATACTGCGTTCTCGTCGTCCGCAAGGGACGTAAACGCCCCGCCCATCCCGGCAGGCCTCGCCCCCACGTCGAGGCCGAAGAGAGCGGCCACCCCATCGTATTCTTCTGCCGTTGCCCTAAGTGAGCCAGACAAAGATAGGGTCAATACCGCTACTCCTAACAGCAACAAGACCAAAAATACCGGGGAGCTTTCAACGCACTTAGACACCAGTTCATCTCCTTATAACAAGTCGACTCAGGTCCGAACGCCGATCGTCCGTCCTGATTAAATAAATATACAGCCCGTTGGCCAGAAGTGAACCTCCTTCTCCAGTGAGGTCCCAGCGGTACTTCATACCACCCTCGAGCTGAGACCCCGCTACCTCCTTCACCAGCTGACCTAAGACGTTGTACACCTCTATCCTCGGCGCCGGGGAGTCCTCAGGATAACTGTAAAAGAGATCAACGTAATCCTGGGCGGGGTTGGGCGTAACTCGTACCCATAGGTCACCTTCGTCTTCGTCGTCAGGGAGGGAAACCCCGAACACGCTCTGTTTAACGTTCAGCTTGCCCGCCCCCCAGTCGTTCTGTTGAGAAAACCCGTTGGCGCTATCCGCACCGACCAGGAAGCTCTCCCTTACCTCCTCGGACGTGACCTCCGGGGCGGCATACCAAACCAGAGCCGCCGACCCTGCCACGTGGGGGGCCGAGACGCTCGTGCCCGCCATGGCATAGTGTTTTCCGTCCGAAGCGAGGTAATAGCTATCGACGCTGGCCTCCGCGGAAAGGGTCGACAGAACCCACGCCCCGGGAGCAACCAGGTCCGGCTTCGGCCTCCCGTCCCTGGTCGGTCCTTTACTGGAGAACCCGGACAAAAGCCCCGTCGGATAGCCGCCAATTGAACTACCGTTCCAGCTGTCCCTGGTGTTGAAAGAACCGACAGTAACCACGCCGTATGCGTTTCCAGGCTCGGCTATGGTCATATTGCTGTCGCCCTCGTTGAACTCCAGGGCTCGGTATCGTCCTCCCAGCAGGTTATCGCTCAACCATATGTCCAGCCTGGCATCGGTATTGGACGTAATTACCAGATTCCATCGCCCCGGATCTGGTGGGGTATCCGGTTCCATATCACCCACACGGACGTATAGTTCGTTGTCTCCACCGTAAGCCGTCTCTCCGTTAGAGATGTAAACGGAACCGGACGACAGGACAAAGGAGTCTGCCTGACCGGTCCCCACCCAATCGGTCTCCTGGCCGTCCGGTCCTATCATTTTTGCCTCCAGGTCACCACCGGCCCCGTAAAACCCGTCGAGGGAGAAGTAATCAGAGGTGACCGAAGACGCGGAGTAAGACGGTAGGTCAACTGAATATTCCGCCTGCAAACCCGGATAGGCATCCAGCCCCAGATGTATTTTTTTATCGCCCGAGTTACCGGCGGAGACGGTGATCAGGTGGTCATCGGAGACGAGACTGGATATCCCCTGTTCAAACAGCGACGTGCCGTCGTGCGGCCCGGCTTGAGTCCCCAAAGATAGGTTGGTAATCACGACGGCTTTTCCCAGCTCGAACGCTTTTTCTTTTATATAACTCACACCGTCGATGATCCCGTTGGTAGAGAAGGTCGTCTTAACCACTATCAGGGAGGCCTCCGGAGCGACGCCGACGAAGCCGAGATCGGACGAGGAACCGTCACTGGCGATAACGCCGGACACGTGTGTCCCGTGCCCGTTTGAATCCTCCACCCTTACCGAACCAGTTGAGGGTCCGTAACCAGCAGCTATGTCGCTCTCTATCTGGCCTCGTGTATACTCACTACCGTACGAGTAACCGGCCGGCGGAAACGAGTACCCGTCCGTCTGATCCCAGATAAACGAGATCCGGGAGGACTCCTCGCCGGGGACCTCATCGTCCGCGTCGTCACGAAAGTCAAGGTGGTCGTAATCGATCCCCGAGTCTACCACGCCAACGAGAACATCGGTACCCCTGTCAACCGGCGACCCCCCGTGTAAGCTATCGGCCCCGATCGCGGGGACACTTACAGTGAGACTCGGGTAAACGGGGCGAGCTGGAGACACGTAAACGACGTCATCTCTGCGAACGATCTCGTCGAGCGAAGCGACGTCGACAATTCCCGTGGCGACCTTGCCGACGGTCGTCTGTGTCTCCAGCCCCGGCAGTCTCACGTGGCTGGCCGGTTCGGTGAACTTTATCGTCACTCCCACGCCAACCCCCGTCCTCTTCGGGAGTTTACCCCCAGCAGGAGTCATTATCCCGTCCCTGTAGAGGTCGAGAGAACCGACAAAAGTTGCCAGGTCGGACTCTACCCTCTCTGTGCCTGGATCCCGGCCTGCATCAATCAGATAGGATATCATCGGGTCGGCCTTCTTCCGGACCCGATGAGGATCAGTCGGTCCAGCTGCAACCGGGTAAAAAAACAGGCCAACTAGGAGCAAAATGATCAGAGGTGTCGATAGAACGGGAGAAAAGAATCTATTCATATTATCCGCGGGATGATCTCCGAAACGGGTTCACGGAACAATTATTCCTCCAGATGACTTAATTCGTCATGGCCCCCGGCACACAGTTGACGATCGGGCCGACCTCTTCTCCACGGAGATGGGCCCAATTACCAATAGCCAAATGTTATAAGTTATTAGCGCCTGGTTCAAATAGGAAGGGTCAATCGGCGACGTCCCGGTCTCTTCTTTTCGCAGACCGCGAATGCAACGGGACCAAGCGGACCGCCTCCAGGTCGGAGGAATCCATCTCCCGGTTGAAATCACGAAAGAAACTGTCTCGGTCCTCCAGCTTGATTAGGAACTTAAACTCCCCACCTGCCGTAGAGGGCGAGTTACCGCTCGTCACCGGGCCAAGGACCGACTTTACTCCCCTCAATTCCTCTACGGTCTCCTTTATACGCCCGATCATATTCCCCCCATCATCGGGGTTAACACCCCCGGAGTGAAGCTCGAAGAGATCAACGTAGGGAGGGTAGTCCAACGTCTTCCGTGACCTCAGTTCGGACCTATACAGGCGGTCCAGATCTCCCGAGAACAGGAACTCAAAGGAAGGGTTACTCGCGTGATACGTTTCAGCAACAACCGTACCACCCTCCCTTGTCAGATCGAGTCCCCGGATTACCCGCTTAAAGTAAAACTCGGTCGAACGGTAACTTGACCAATCCAGGACGAGGTCGGACCCGAGAAGGCAGAGGAGGTCAACCTTACCATACAGGTAGTAACTTGCGATCGCCCAGGTCCCAACCAACAGGTCAATATCACCGGAGAGCAGCCCCCAAGAAAGCCGGGACAGCTCATCGTAGTCACCCCCGCGGGAACTGAACCTTTCGACCCTGTACTTGGGGAAAAGGTCGTCCAACTCCCGTTCGACTTTTTCCAACCCCGGTCCGATGAATCCCAGATTCGTCCCGCCGCAGTTCGGGCAATTCAGCAGGTCCTGCCTGTAACCACAATAGGGGCATAGGCCGTAACTTCCCTCGCTGGTAAATTTCAATGGGACCTCACACTCAGGGCACCTGATTACCTCGCCACAGTCGCGACAGATCATCGCGCTGGATGAGGAAGTCCTCTCCCCGATCAGGACGACTCTCTCGTTCTTCTCCAAACTCCGGCCGATTAAATCTATCGTCCGATTTGACATCCCGCACCCGTCGATCGCACCCGCTGCTCTGTCCTGTAATAGGTCCGTGGAGGAAACTAAATCCTTGACGGAGGAATCGATGAAGTCCGAGGCATCTCCGACCTCCCTGTCGTAGTATGCCCCAACCGACGGGGCAGAATCACCGACCAAGACGGGGACGTCCTCGATCTCACCCCTCCGGAGGCAGACATCGACCAGGTCTCCCTTTGGGTCCTGATCAACCAGCCGGTAGTTTCTGTGGCCCTCCCCCTCAACTATTATCCCACCGAGCTCCATGAACGGTAAATATATAGAATTTACTACACCGATAAATACCCGGACTTCGCCTGCCCGAGCCATACGCCACCGTGCGGAGGCCTCACCCGGGGTAAGACCGCTGTGAAACGGGAGGGGGCAATACCCCCTCCCGTCCAGTATGTCGGCCATCTCCTCCGCACGGGGTATGCTGGGGGTAACGACGAGGACGCTTGCGGAGGGCGATATTCGATCGATAAAGGCCTCGTAGGCGGCCAGACGTCTCCGGAAGCTACCGTGGACGTTCAGGGTGGCAAACGCGTCGGGCGGGGCGGCCGGTGTAGGTCCGTCCAAGCTCGAATCGACCTCGAGGCCGAGTTCCGTTCCGCTGCTCTGAAAGTCCGGGACGTCCCGGCCGGCAACAAGCCCTCTCTCCACCAGAGCGTCAAGTGGCGAACGTGAACTACTCGCCTCGGCCCGGAGTCTTTTCCCCGTAAGTCGAGCGTCACTGGACAGGAGGCTTTCCAGCAATTCTACCTGTTTTGGGGCGACAGAACTCCTCTCTTCGATAAACTCCTTGACCTCTTCGAAGGGGGCGGAGATCTCGTAGACCTTTTTTCTTCGCGGCTTGACGGATAGATTGGAGGGGACCATACGGTTAAAGACCTGTCCGAGGGGCGTAAGGGTTGATTCTGCAAGCCAGTGTCCCAGCTGAAGGAGGTTCTCGTCTAGTGGTTCCTCGACTACGAGCCCTTCAATCTCGCTCATTTCCCCCTCGTAGTCCACCTCGTCGAGAACGTCCACCACCAGGCCCCTCTCCTGGACCCCGTGAAACGGGATCTGACATATTGAACCCCTAACCACCCTCCCGCGCAGGACCGGTGGGAGAAGATAGTCGAAGGCTCGTCTAATAGGTAAAAAGACCGCCACCCGAGCGTAATTGTTAGGAGGCATAACTATCGTAAGTCAAGGAAATTTTTCTAATCGGTCTCGTTCTCCTGGTTTCCGAGGACCGGAACTACCTATCTAACTCAATTAGCCTGCTCTCAGCCCGGTTCAGGAGGTTTCGGTCGTTTTCGTAGGTAAGCCTATCCAGAGCCCGCTCGTAAACTTTCCAGCTGTAGTCAAGGTGCTCCCCGGATAACTCTACGTCTTCGGTTGAGACGTCGGCTAGGAAATATATTACTAGCTTGTTTATCCTCTTTTTGCACCTGGTAAACGAATACCTGGACTCTTCCCGAAAGCTTCGGACGAACGAGGAGATAGAGAGCCCTGTTTCCTCATGGAGTTCCCTGACCGCTGCTTCACGTCGCCCCTCGCCGGGTTCGACGTGACCTTTCGGAAAGCTCCAGTGGCCTCCGCTAGCGTGCTTTAACAACAGATATTTCCGCTCTCCTGATGAGACACGGAAAGATATAACTCCTGCCGATACCTCCTGAACGCTATCTTCAGGAGAGGTCGAGTTCTCTTCCCTCGGCATTGAGTGCCTTCGGAGATAGACCTAGTCCTCTTAACTCCCGCACGAGGACCTTGAAGGATTCGGGTATTCCCGGTCGGGGCATTGCTTCGTTCTTGAGGATAGCCTTGTAGAGTTTGGTCCGACCGTGGATGTCATCGGACTTGAGGGTCAGCATTTCCTGGAGCGTGCTGGCGGCACCGTAAGCCTCAAGAGCCCAGACCTCCATTTCTCCGAACCTCTGGCCACCAAACTGGGCCTTTCCGCCCAGCGGCTGCTGGGTAATCAACGCGTAGGGGCCGGTTGACCTCGCGTGAAGTTTCTCGTCGGCGATGTGTTCCAGCTTGAGGATGTACATGTAGCCGACCGTGATCGGCCTATCGAACGGCTTACCCGTTCTACCGTCACGCAAAACTACTTTGCCATCATCGTTGACGATCTTCGTATCTCCTTGTTCCTCTTGAAGCTCGACCAGCTCATCGAGAATCTCGTCCTCCTTTGCACCATCGAATACAGGAGTCGATATGTGCTCGCCCTTCATCGAGGCAAGCCATCCCAGATGGGTCTCAAATACCTGTCCGAGGTTCATCCTGGAGGGAACCCCGAGAGGGTTTAACAAAATGTCTACTGGCGTACCATCGGGCATAAATGGCATATCTTCTTCGGGCATTATCTTGGAGATAACCCCCTTGTTGCCGTGCCGCCCGGCGAGCTTATCACCGATTGATATCTTCTTTCTGGTGGCCACGTAGACCTTGACGAGCTCGTTAATCCCGGTATCCAGCTCGTCTCCTTCGTCGCGGGAGAACCTCTTTACCCGGATGATTTTACCCTTGCCCGCGGTAGGAGGAAGCTTAAGAGATGAATCCTTGACGTTTCTTGCCTGCTCGCCAAATATCGACCGGAAGATCTTCTCCTCGGGACTCGGTTCCGACTCACCCTTCGGAGTTATTTTACCGACCAGCACGTCACCGGTTTCGACCTCAGTGCCTTCTCGGATAACTCCGCCGGAGTCCAGGTTCTTTAGGTCTTCCTTGCTGATATTGGGAATATCGGCGGTAATTTCTTCGGGCCCTAGCTTCGTCTCCTCCGCCTTTACCTCAAACTCTTCTATGTGTATTGAGTCAAGCAGGTCTTCCTTGACCAGACGCTCCGAAATTAAGATCGCGTCCTCGTAATTGTACCCTTCAAACGGCATGAACGCGACTCTCAGGTTGCGCCCGAGGGCAAGTTCACCCTGTTCACTGGACGAACCGTCCGCCAGCACTTCACCCTCCTCAACGTCATCTCCCTTTCTAACAAGAGGCCGTTGATGGACCAAGGTATCCTGATTTGACCTCGTAAACGTCTTCAGGGTGTACTCCCTTACGTCTCCGTTCGTTTCCTCTATCTTTATCGTGTCGGCATCTACGTACTGTACCTCTCCCGGGCCCTCTGCCACCACTAGCATACCCGAGTCCTTGGCGGCTTTGGCTTCCATGCCCGTACCAACCAGAGGGGCTTCGGGTTTGCATATAGGTACGGACTGCCGTTGCATATTTGCACCCATTAATGCTCGGTTCGCGTCGTCGTGCTCGAGGAAGGGAATCAGCGATGCCGAGACACCAACGATGGCCTTGGGCGAAACCCCTAAATAGTCTACGTCTTCGGGGTTACCCAGCTGAATATTTTCTTTACCCGTTCTTATCTCGATGCGATCACCAACCAAATAACCGTCTTCATCGACCTCGGTCGTTGAGGGGGCGATCCTGAACTGCTCCTCCTCTCCAGCCATAATGTGCTCTATCTCACCGGTAACCCTTCCATCTTCAACCTTTAGGTAAGGGGCTTCGATAAACCCGTACTCGTTGATATGTGCGTAGTTAGCCAGAGACGTAATTAAACCGATATTTTGTCCCTCTGGCGTCTCGATCGGGCATATCCTCGAGTAGTGAGACGGGTGGACGTCACGCACCTCCAGCTTAGCCCTCCGCTGGCTCAGACCGCCGCCGAGAGCATTCAGCCGACGCTTGTGCGTAAGCTCGGCCAGGGCGTTCGTCTCCTCCAAGAACTGAGAGAACCTGCCCGTGTAGAAAAATTGATTCATCGATGACTGGATTGGCCTCGTCGGCACGAGATCGCGCAACGTGTCGTCGTCGTCGACACTGAACTTGGACAGCTTGTCCGCGGTAGTGCGCACGACCCTGTTTAGCCCCCTCTCAAACGCACCTCTTGCCGCCTTACCCGGCAGGTTGACGACTTTGTTAGCCAGGTGGTCCTTCTCATCAAGAAGTGACGGGTTATCCGGTACCTGTAACAGGAGGTCAAGGGACTTAAAGATGTCGTTCTCCGTTAGAGCCAGCGTCTCCTCGTCGAGGCCAAGCTTGCTGTTTGCCTTGAACCGTCCGACCTCGGACAACAGATAGTTTTCCTCGTCAAAGAAGAGTCCGCGGATGTAATTTTCCATCTTGGCGGTGGAAACCCGACCCGTTGGTCTCAGCTTTCCGTAGATAAACCTGATCGCCTCTTCCTTCGAGCGAATGTCGTCACGGCTTAAGGAGTTTCCAATGTACCTGTTCAAAACTGAGATGGACTCGTCGGTAGATTCCTTAAGAATAAGGCCGACATCCTCCTCTCGCATCTTCTCTCCCGCGGCAATCAAGAGGTCCCCGTCGTCGGTGACGTCTGAGGCAAGCGTGTAGCCTACGTATCTGTGGAGCGTATCCTCTCTGACCGGCTTAACCTCAAAGCTGTACTTCTCGTATATGTCCTCCTGATCCAAACCGAGCGCACGGAGAAATACCGTCACGGGTACCTTGGCTTCCCTGTCCAGGTTCGCGTTAACCCTCTCCCTGTTCTCATCAAGGACTAGCTCTAGCCAGGCACCGTAGTCCGGGAGGATGTGTGCCTTGTATTGGTTGTTGCGTTCTGCAGTTATATAAACCCCAGGAGCACGAGCAAGTTCGTTTACCAGCACGTTTTCGGAACCGTTGATAAGGAAGGTTCCCTTGGGAGTCATTACCGGGATGTCGGCCACGTAAAGCTCGCTCTCATCGACTACTTCGTCGTCGTCGTCCAGCAAACGAGCCTTTACGCGCAGCGGCCTATCATAGGTAAGATCCTTATCAGCACAATCAGAAACTGAACTACGCAGGTCCCCCAAAGTCGGATCATACAGGACCAGCTTAAAGTTAGTTCTGCTGCTGGCTTTTATGGGCGAAACCTCTGCAAATGCCTCTCTCAGTCCCTGGTGTAAAAACCGGTCGTATGACTCTTTTTGATCTTTAAGCAAATCGGGTGGCTCTATCGCTTCGCCGTAAGTGCTAAAATCCCTTCTTTCCCTCAAACTGTATCCCTCCTAGGGCGACAATGCTCTGAAAATGCTGGAACTACCTAAGTTCTACCTCTGCTCCAAGTTCCTCAAGCTGCGTTTTCAGTTTGTCCGCTTCTTCTTCTTCAAGACTTTCCTGGATGGTGCTCGGTAGGTCGTCGACCAGTGACTTACATTCCTTGAGTCCCTTGCCCGTGATCTCTTTGAGCTGCTTGATGACCTTGATCTTCTTCTGACCGGGGTTGGTCAAAACTAGATCTATGGCTTCTGCTTCCTCTGCTTCCTCTCCGTTTCCACCGGCTCCACCCTGTGGAACTGCCGCCACTGGGGCTGCTGCCTCGGCCGAAACGTCGAATTCCTCTTCGATCGCGCTAACTAGCTCCGTCAACTCTTTAATCGTCATGTCTCCCAGTGACTCAACAATTTCTTCTGTGTCCATTATAGACCTCCTGTGTAACTTGTAATAATTATAACGGGACTCTTATCCCGGTTAATATCTGAGTAAATTTACTCTTCTTTCTTTTCCTCTAATTGCTTTAACACGACCGCCAGATCCTTTACCGCCGCCTTCAAGACGTAGGCGAGTTTTCTGATCGGTGACTTCAACCCCACTGCTACCTGTGAGAGGAGCTCGTCCTTCGAGGAGAGCTTCGAGATGCTGTCTACCTCTTCGGGACGGACCAGATCTCCCTCGATCACGCCGCCTCTCGCGGTAAAGTGGTCGTATTCGTCCGCTGTGTCGGTGGATATCTTAAACGGCAAGACGGGGTCGTCGTAGCCGACAGCCATCCCCGTTGGGCCCTCGAATTGCTCGGACAGCCCTTCAAAACCAGCTTCCTCGGCGGCAATAGCTGCCAGGGTATTCTTCACAACCTTGTATTCTACACCCTTCTTCGTGAACAACTCCCGCATGCTGTTCATCTCGTTTGCGGTCAATCCACGATAGTCGGTAAGAACTATTCCGACGGCGCTTTCAAACTTTTCCTGTAATTTTTGGACTTCTTTCTCTTTTAGTTCCGTAGGCATGTTTCACTCCTTAAATTCTCTCTGAGCTCAGCCCTCCATCTATCAGCGATTACTAGAGTAACTGCTCGTATACTTCCTCACGAAATTGGTTGACGTCGACCTTTATCCCGGGCCCCATAGTCGATGATACCGTAATCTTTTGCAGGTACCTCCCCTGGATCCCTTCGTCAGGCCTCTGTTCGTATATCGCCTTTCCTATCTCAATTAGGTTCTCTCTCAAGTCGACGACGGAAAACGAGGCCTTGCCGAACAGAACGTGAACGACCCCGTCCTTGTCAGTTCGAAACTCGACCTGACCTTTCTTTAACCTGCTTACCGCCTCGCCTATTTCCTCGGAAACCGTATTTGACTTCGGAGAAGGCATCATACCTCTGGGGCCAAGGATACGACCCAGACGACCAATAACACCCATCATATCAGGTGTGGAGACTACCTCGTCAAAGTCGAGCCAGCCGTCCTCGATCCGTTCCGCCGTTTCCTCGTCACCGATGTAGTCGGCTCCCGCCTCTTCGGCCTCCCGCCTGCTCTCTCCTCTGGCGAAGGCCAGAACCGTTACCTCTTTTCCCGTCCCGTTAGGCAAGACAATGCTACTTCTGATCATGGACTGTGACGGATTAACGCCCAGGTTAAGGGCTAGCTCCACCGTCTCGTCAAAGTCGGCTGTCGCGGTCTCTCTCAGCAGTTCAAGCGCATCGTCGATTGAATAGATATTGGCAAAGTCCACCTTTTCTGCGACTGTATCGTACCTTCTGCTCACGATTCGACCACCTCTACGCCCATGTTCCTGGCCGTGCCCCCGATGATGTTCTTGGCGGACTCCATCTTGTAAGTGTTCAGATCCGGAAGCTTCGTCTCGGCTATTCTCTCCAGCTGCTCTTCCGTAATCTTGCCTACCTTTTCCATGTTAGGCTGCCCAGATCCACTCGAGATACCCGCTGCCTTCTTAATCAACTCTGAAGCTGGGGGTTCCTTCGCGACGAAGGTAAAGCTCTTATCCGTATATATAGTGATGTCAACAGGTATCAACACTCCGGGTTCCTTGTCCCCAGTCTCGGAGTTGAACTTGTTACAGAAGTCCATGATGTTGACCTTGTGTTCACCGAGCGCTGGTCCCACCGGAGGCGATGGATCAGCTTGTCCAGCCGGAATCTGTAGTTTCAGCGTTGTCTCTACTCGTTTAGCCATAATTCCTCCCTATTAAATTTTCTCTATCCCCTCGAAACCGATGTCTACCGGAGTCTCCCGGCCAAATATCTTTACGTTTACAGTTACCTCTTCGGTCTCCTTGTCTATCGCCGTTATCTCACCGGTAAAGTCGGCAAACGGCCCCTCGACGATCTCTACTACCTCGCCCACGTCGAAGTCAACTTCGATCCGTGGAGTGCTCGGCGCAGTCGGTGCCTCGATCAACCCGGCCAACCTCTTTATGACCTTCATCTCCTTCCCGCGAATGGGTATGGGGTGGTATCGAGAACCAACGAACCTTACCGCTCCCCGTATGTCGTCGATGAGGTCAATCATCTCCTCTTCGGGTAGGTCCATCTTGATAAAGACGTAACCGGGAAACAACCTGCGTTTTTCCACCGGTTGCACCGTAACCAGGCGTTTGTCCTTGTACTCCTTAACCTTGACCATTCCTGAGGACCGGGACTTGATGACGTCCTCCTTCTCCAGCAAATCACCTTCTTTAAGCTCGTCTCCTTCCCTGAGCCTGACCAGGTACCGTTCGGGGACGATCAACTCCTTCTCGGACCCATCGTCCAGAATTAGTTTGATCTCCTTGACCTTGTCCCTGAGAGCGATCTTCCCCTTTATATTCACGACGAACTTCTCCTCCTGATCGGAGGTCAACGGAACGCCCGACCGTATCTTCTCACCCTTCCTTATATCACGCCTTATCCGTTTTTCGGTGGGGATCAGGTACGTCTCCTCGGTCCGGTTTGTCATCTCCACTATTACCCGCTGCAGAGGGTTTATCTCCTCTACCAGACAATCGTAGTCAATGTGCTTGGGTTTCTTTCGGGCAATCGGGTCGTGCCGGGAAAGCCTTTCGTTGGGTTCAACCATAAGGTCGTAGTTATAAGGAACCCTGTACTCGTTAGACTTGCCACGACGACTACGAGAGGTAATCACCTCTTCGATCGGAACAACGCAGTATTCTCGCTGCCCGTTTTCGGAGAAGCTTTTTACTTCGTCTTCAATCTCTCTTTCCTCTATCCGCCGCTCCAGTTCCTGTTTTACCTTGAGCTCGGAGCCGGCGTAAGTTTGGATAGCGTACCATTTCTTCATAAACAACCACTTACTCCACTAAGTCCTATACCATGTCTATCGGTCGAGAAGGCGTAACGGCAATTACTACAAAGACAAGAACTGTTTGATGATGCGCTGATAGACTATATCTACACCACCAATGTATCCGGACAGAAGTACGACCATTATTATTATCAAAATGGTCATAGTAATCACTTCGGATTGGGTAGGCCAGCTAACCTTTCTTATCTCCGATCTCACGTTCCGCAAAAATTTGTTAAATCTATTTATCCAATTCAAAGGTAAACACCTCAAAAAAAGCTGGCAGGCCCGGGAGGACTTGAACCCCCAACCTTCGGATTTGGAGTCCGGCGCTCTGCCAATTGAGCTACAGGCCTGTATAAATACTGTCTACTTCTCCCTGTGGGCCGTATGTTTATCGCACCACTTACAGTATTTCTGAAGTTCCAGTTTGTCATTATCGTTTCGCGGGTTTTTCACGGTGTGATAATTCTGTCTGCCACACTCGCTACATACCAGTATTACCTGTTCCTTATGCATTTACTTTCCCCGACCTATTCAATGACTTCTGTTACTACTCCCGCACCTACGGTCCTGCCACCTTCACGGATAGCGAATCTTAGTCCTTCTTCCATGGCGATGTGGTCGATGAGCTGCGCTTCGATATTTACGTTATCACCAGGCATGACCATTTCTACTCCATCCGGAAGAGTGATAGTACCGGTTACGTCAGTGGTTCGGAAGTAAAACTGTGGTTTGTATCCGTCAAAAAACGGAGTGTGACGTCCACCTTCGTCCTTGCTCAACACGTAGACCTCTGCCATGAAGTGAGTGTGAGGGGTAATGCTACCGGGGTCTGCAAGCACCTGTCCACGCTCGATGTCTTCCTTGTCAATTCCCCTAAGCAGGACACCTACGTTGTCTCCAGCAATTGCCTCGTCCATCGTCTTGTTGAACATCTCGAGGCTGGTAGCAACGGTTTCTACGATGTCGCCGTGCAATCCAACTATCTCAATGTCGGACTGAGGAGTGACCTTCCCTCTCTCGACACGACCTGTGGCAACGGTCCCTCGTCCCTTAATGGAGAAAACGTCTTCAATTGGCATCAAGAAAGGCTTGTCTTCGTCCCTGTCGGGCAACGGAATGTACTCGTCCAGCGTCTCCACCAGTTCGACGATAGGCTTGTTGACGTCCGCCTCCGGGTCACCGTCGCTCTCCATTGCCTCGAGTGCCGACCCCCTGATGATCGGTACGTCGTCACCCGGGAACTCGTACTCATTGAGTAACTCTCTTACTTCCATCTCCACAAGGTCGATAAGGTCGGGGTCGTCAACCATATCCGTCTTGTTCAGGAAGACCAACATAGCAGGAACACCGACTTGCCTTGCCAGCAACACGTGCTCACGTGTCTGCGGCATAGGCCCGTCAGCAGCCGACACGACTAATATGGCCCCATCCATCTGGGCCGCACCAGTAATCATGTTCTTCACGTAATCCGCGTGACCGGGTGCATCGATGTGAGCGTAATGCCTATTCTCCGTCTCGTATTCTACGTGACGGACAGCGATTGTAATACCACGTTCTTGTTCTTCGGGCGCGTTATCGATATCGTTAAACTCTTTTCCTTCTGCCAGTCCCATATTCGCCAGTACTTTTGTCATCGCGGAAGTCAAAGTAGTCTTCCCGTGGTCAATGTGTCCAATCGTTCCAATATTCAGGTGCGGCTTATCCCGCTCAAAATGTTCTTTCGCCATCGTGTACCTCCTCGATGTTGTATTGTTATAAGATTACCTTTGCAAAATCATTTCTTAACCGCAGCCAGTCACTAGCGGTTTGGAGCCCGCGGGCGGAATTGAACCGCCGACCTTCCCATTACCAACGGGATGTTCTACCGACTGAACTACACGGGCGCTACACAAATATAACGTAATAATATTACAAAACTATTTACGTCTCAACCGCCAAGAAACTGCTTACATAAGCATATATTTAGGGGTGGTGGAGGGGGAGGGATTTGAACCCCCGAAGGCACCTGCCAACGGATTTACAGTCCGCTCCGTTTGGCCACTTCGGTACCCCTCCCAGCGAAACAACTTACGTAACCTTCTGTCCTAATACCTAATCAGTCTATATGGAGCCGGCGGCCAGACTTGAACTGGCAACCTGTCGATTACAAGTCGACTGCTCTGCCGATTGAGCTACACCGGCCGAAAGCAGAGAAATTCTATCGAAAGGGATTCCAGTTTTCAACCGCTACAGCTCACCGACCTTCAACCAGAACTTTCGCGTCCGGGGACCATCGAACTCACAGAAGAATATTCCCTGCCACGTTCCGAGCTTCAACCTTCCGTCCTCGACGAAGACCTCCGCGGTATTGCCGATAACACTCGACTTAATATGGGAGTCCGCGTTTCCCTCCCTGTGCTTGTAACTCTTGCCCGGTGGCGCAAGCTCGTTCAGCTGATCGGCAATATCGAGTGCCACGTCAGGATCAGCCGATTCGTTGATCGTAACGGCCCCTGTCGTATGGGGGACGTATATATAACATAACCCCTGTTCGAGGCCGCTCTTGCGAACGGCCTCCTTTACTTTGGCCGTAATATCGACAAGCTCGACCCGCTTCGACGTCTTCAGGGTTATCTCATTCATCCGTCATCACTTTTTCCAGAGACCTCTTAAGCTCTTCGCTGTCGTCCACCTTTCCAATCTTCAAGATCATCCTGTTCCTTTCTTCATCGGTAGAATTGAGCAGGCTCAAGATTTCAACGTCGTGCTCACCCATAACCGACAGTAGCCGGTCAAACGAATCCGAATCCTCGTACTCCAGCGTCAACCAGAAGCCGCCCTCTCCAAAGTTCAGCAACTCGGAGAACTCCTCGAACAGCTTACCCGGCGTAAGTACACCAACTAGCTTTCTCTCTCCGTCAACGACCGGCAGCACCATCAACCCGTACTCTCTGATAATGCTTACGGCTTTATCTATGGGGTCGTCCACCTGGGTGTGGAGGGTGGACCGGGAAACGAAGTCGTCAATTTCCCTCTCCCCGGGCTTGTCCTTGATGGAATCGTACGTAAGAAACCCGGAAAGCCTCTCTTCTCCGTCGACGACGAATATGATCCGAAAGTTCTTATCCTCCATTAACTCCCTGGTATCACAAACCCTCGATCCTTCCTTCGTCTTCGCCGGGTCTTTTGTAAGAAATTCTTTGACTAGCATCGCCCTATTCCGTGAGGATCTTTTCCGCTATGTTAGCCGGAACCTTCTGGTACTTGCTGAAATCCATTTGAAACGAAGCTTTCGCCTGAGTGAGAGACTTTAGCCTGGTCGCGTAGTTCTTAACCTCGGCCCGCGGCACCTCCGCGTTTATCAGGGTATAGCCCTCGGATTGATCCGAACCCAGTATCCTACCACGTCTGCTGTTCAAGTCGCTGATTATATCTCCGGTAAAGTCTCCGGGCGTTCGTACCGTCAAGCTCATGATAGGTTCCAGGAGAATCCTCTGACCGTTCTCCACGGCCTGTTTACACGCCCCCCTTCCAGCAATCTTAAACGCCATCTCCGAGGAGTCTACGGGGTGGTGATCACCATCGTATACGGTCGCCCTCAAGTCCGTAATGGGGTATTCCGTATCGAGAGCTTCGATGACGCCTTTCTCAACACCGGGAATAAATTGATTGGGAATGTT
This sequence comes from Candidatus Bipolaricaulota bacterium, assembly GCA_018334595.1. Taxonomy (GTDB): domain Bacteria; phylum Bipolaricaulota; class Bipolaricaulia; order M55B111; family M55B111; genus M55B111. Next base: position 19,768 of record JAGXLQ010000006.1, read on the forward strand.
TCCACCCTTTATCTTGTTCTCAAACTCGAAGCCGCTACCCCTCTGAAGAGGGGTGACTCGCAGGTATACCTCACCGTACTGGCCGCGACCGCCCGATTGTTTCTTGTGGCGGTACTTTGCCTCGGCCTCCCTGGCGACGCTCTGCTTGTAAGGGACCTTGGGTTCGGTCGTCTCTATCTCCACGTTGTGGCTGTTCTTAAGCCTCTCGCGGAAGATATCTAGGTGGTTGGCCCCCATTCCGGACAGGATCATTTCCTCCGTGACGTCGTCCCTGTAATAGGAGATAGTCGCCTTCGTAAACACGAGTTCCTGGAGGGCGGTACTCATCTTTGACTCGTCCTCTCTGCTCTTGGGCTCGACTGCCCTGTTGTACACAGGGGCCGGGAAGTCGACGAATTCGATCTCGCTATCCCCGGTATCGGTAAGCGTGTCGCCCAGGCCAACTTCCTCCAGCTTGCCCAGAGCAACTACGTCACCACGTTTGGCCTCGTGGGTCTTTTCCTGATCGCCGCCGTGATACCGATAGATATCCGTAATGTCGTGTTCATCACCGGTCTGAAGGTCTCTTAAGGTAGCATCTCTCC
>JAGXLQ010000111.1 GCA_018334595.1 Candidatus Bipolaricaulota bacterium
TCCCGTAGTTGCCCACGAAATGGTCGTACTTTTTGAAGGCGGGATAGGCGTTGGCCGGAAGCATTTCACCGTGAGTGTATACGTCGACGCCCTTACCTTCGGTCTGTTTGAGAAGTTCTTCCATGTCCTTGAGGTCGTGGCCGCTGATCAGTATTCCGGGTTTGTCCCCGACTCCAAGTTTTACCTGGGTTGGTTCCGGATCTCCGTAGATACTATGGGGTATCCTCGGTAACTCTTATAAAAGCTAACGAAGTCACCGGAAAAGTAGAAGGAACTGAGGACGGTTTGGAGTGCACAGTAATAGTTATCTTCCGAAACAGTAGTTTATTTATCACCTTCTGTAAGTGCTTTAGAGAAAATGCGTCGCCCTTCCCCAAGTCTCATGCTTTGAAAATATTAAGCAAAAGATTTTATCTCTACTTTTCCTCGTACATTTTCTCGTCGGCCTCCTTGAGCGCCTGTTCAACGGACCGGCCCTGGTCGGGATTCCAGTGGGATAAGCCTATGGCCAGGGTGAGCGGAAAGTCCAGGAGATCAGAGTTTTCGTTCCAGTCACCTATCTCCTCTCTCAACCGCTTTGCCATGTACATAGAGTCCCCGTTCGTCTCCGGCATCATAATCAGGAATTCGTCCCCACCATACCTGACAACTATATCAACCTGTCTCACGTTATCCTGAAGCAGGATTGCAACCTCTTGAAGTACCAAATCGCCCGTCTGGTGCGAATAGCGATCGTTGACTTCCTTGAACCTGTTAATGTCGGTCATCAAAAAGGCTATGTTGTGCCCATAACGTTCGCTCCTCTCCACTTCTTGGCTGAGGGTCTCGTTAAAGTACCTCCGGTTGTAGAGTCCGGTAAGAGGGTCACGGTCTGCCCTTTCCTTTAATTCCTGTTCAAGCCTTATCCGCTTGATCTCCTCGTTTAAGTGGCCGGCAAGGATTTCGGTCAGTTCGATATCTACCTCACTGAACACGCCCTTCTCGTTCGAAGCGGCTTGAAATACACCCAGGTCCCCTATTGGTACACTCATATAAGATCTCAATTCCGAACCTTCCGGCTTGGCTTCCTCCACTTCCCTTATATCTTCGCCCCAGAGAGTCTGCCCCTTAGAGAAGGACAACCCGGCAAGCGCCTCGTCCTTCTCGTACGAAGGTAGGTCAGAGATGTCGGGTTCGCTCGATGCCACAGGAACCAACCGCCCTTCGCGGTGGACGTAGATAATGCATATGTCAAACGCAAATACGTCTCCCGTGACTTCCATGGTGGCCCGATAAAGGTCGTTTTCGTTCTCACAGGCTTGAAACCTATCGACGGCGTTGTGCAGTTTCTTAAGCCTCTCCCTTTCTATCTCCAGGGACTTCTGGGCCTGCATTCGTTCTGAAATATCCCTATTTATTGACAGGTTGGCCTGTTTTCCTTCGTATTCTATCGGGGTCACAACCACTTCCGTCCAGTATTCGTCCCCGTTCTTTCTCCTTTTCTCTTCGAGGAAACTCACAGTATCTCCCGCGGAAAGCTTTTGGTTGGCCTCCTCGTAACTCATCTTGGGTGAGCCCCCCTTCACAAGGTCCTCAATGAGATTCATGCCGCTAAGCTCTTCCCGAGAGTAACCTGTCTGCTCCTCGGCCGAGGTATTGACATCAAGGATTTTTCCATAATTATCCCGTCCCATGTCTAAGATGAAGATGGCATCGCCGAGCTCTTCAAAATAGCTTTGATATCTTTCCTTGTTGTCCTTTAGCTCTTTGAACATAAGCCGGTAAGGTTTCCTGAGGCCGGTGTTAATTATGGCAAGATAGATAAGATAGAAAGACCCGAGCTTGAAAAGGTGCCCGATCAGGTTTGAAATCCCGTATACGCTTACGTAGAAGGTAAAGAATAGCTCGGCAAAAATCGTCAACAAAATAGAAGTTGCTAACAGGTAAAAAGTCGATCGCTCCAGCCTGTCCCTAAAGCGGGCGAGGAGGTAGATACCCCCTAAGAGTATTCCTGATATTACGTATTCACTCACCACCTTAAACGTGGTCAGCCCCGAACCGGGGACGAAGCAGTCGGGGAAGATACCCCAGTAAAAGATGGAAAGTAATAACAACAGGCTCGCGAAGGAGTATCCGGCAAACGCCCTCTTGTAATTTAGCTTTCTGGTGAAAAACACCGGAGCAATGAGGAGCGATACGCTCTCCAGGTACCTTCCCAGGACCCAGAGCTGTGTAGCCAGGTTGGACCCGTACTCCGGGAATACGCCCATCCCCTTGTAGGCAAGCGTATGGAGTAAATCAATTCCTCCTACGAACAGGTAGGCAATTCCGAAGAAGATTAGATAGTCGTTATCGTGGTAAGAGCGGGTATTCCAGGCGACAGCAAAGATTGCAAAGGCAACTACGATGCTAAATATCTCCACAAGCGAGTGAAAGAGGAGGTAATTGTAGGTGGAAAGAAAATAGGCCCCCGCTGTAAGGGCGAAGGCAAATATCCCGCGCTGCAGGGGGGCGTGCTTCGGACTCGTCAATAAGTCACCAGTTATGCTTTTCAAAATGCACCTGAAACTTCATCAAAGGAGGTTACGTTATCACTTGTCCCCAAACTTTATCTCCCCTTCCTTCACCATGTCAACGATCACGTCAACGACTTCCGGGTCATACTTGTTTCCCCTGCCTTCCTTAATGACGTTTAAGGTTTGTTTTTTCGTCCTCGCCGCCCGGTAAGGCCTTCTGGTGCTCATGGCTTCCACCACGTCGACCGCGGCAAGTATCCGGACTTCCTTTGTTAGTTCGTCTCCCTTTAATCCATCCGGGTAACCTGAGCCGTCGAGCCTCTCGTGGTGGTGTAGGGTCATCTCGGCAACTGGCCAGGGAAAATCCGTGTCCTTTAGTATCTTGTCGTAGCCCACCTCCGGGTGTGACTTAATCATTTGCCACTCTATGTCGGTTAGCTCCCCCGGTTTTGTCAGGATAGTCTCGGGAACGACTATCTTTCCAATATCGTGAAGCAGGCCTCCCAGGTAGAGGCCAAGGGACCTCTCTTCTTCTAGTCCCATTCTCCGCCCCACCTCCCTCGCCAGCTCGGCCACGCGTTGTTCGTGTTCTTGGGTATAGGGGTCACGTACGCCCAGTACACGGGAGGTGGTCTCGGCCAGTTCGACAAATGACTCTTGAAGTTTTTGCCTGTCAAGCTTGATCTGGTCTTCCAGCTCTCTTCTCTCGGTAATGTCCCCGACGAACCCAAGAAAGCGGCCGTCGGATACTTTAACGGATTTTACGTTCCAGTACCTTTTTGCCCCGTCCTTTCTTATAAACGGTACCTCAATCGAAGCCTCCTCTTGCTCCGATAGCGTCTGAAAGTTGGCCTGAGCTTCATCGCGGTACTCTTCGGGGATGAGCTCAAGGAGGTTCATGCCCAGAAGCTCATTTCTTTTATAGCCGGTTATTCTGATTGCCGCCCGGTTTACGCTCACGTAGTTTCCCTTCTCGTCAGCGACAAAGATCCCTAAAGGTGATCTCTCCAGGTAGTTTCTAAACCGTCTTTCGTTTTCTTTTAGCTTTTTCTCCGCCCGTTTGCGGGCGGTAACATCCCTTACCACACAGATCAAGCCCCCGCCTTCGAGAGTTGTGAGAGAAACCTCCTGGGGAAACTTTCCCCCGTCCTTCCTCTTACCCATCGCCTCACCACACCACTCACCTTCTTCAAGCAACTTGGGCATAACTACCTCTTCGAACCTCTTGAGCTGTTTCCCTTCGTAGAGGACCTTCCAGCTCCTTCCGATAAGTTCCTCAGGGGCGTCGTAGCCGTAGATATCCGCGTGGGCCTCGTTCACGTAGACGTACTCTTCGTCCTCGTTTAAGATAGCCATGCCGTCGACCGAAGATTCCATGGCCATATGTTGTCTCCTAAGTTCCCATTCGGCCTTTCGGCGGGCCGTAATATCCCTGGCTATGGAGAGAACCCTCGTTTTACCCTCCAGCGTAAAAACGTGAGAACTGATTTCCACAGGAATTTTGTTACCGTCCTTCGTCCGGTGCGTAATTTCAAAGGTTAATTCGCCCCTATCTACAAGCTGCTTCATTATGCTGGGAACGTCCTTCCTGGCTTCCGTAGCATCGATATCGGCGGGAGACACCTGCAGCAGCTCTTCCCTCTGGTAGCCGAGGGCCTGGCAGGCGGGGTCGTTTACTTCGACGAACTTCCCCGGCATCCCATTTTCGTCCAGCTCGTGGAGGTACATCGGGTCGTTGGCGTTGTTGAAAATCTCCTGGAACTTCTTCTTTTCCGTCTTTAGTTCTGCCCTCGCGGATCTGCGGTCGTTCTCGACAGCGATATCGTGAAGCCCATAAGCAATATCCCCCGCAACCTCCTCGATCAAGCCATGCTCTTCTTCGTCATCGATGAATGCATTTGGAATCGATACGGCAAGGAGGCCGTAAACGGTACCTTCATATGCTAATCTTACAGTAAGAGAAGTACGTCCTCTGTATTCTTCGGCCAGAGGGCAATCCTTACAGATTGATGGGGAATCTTCCGTTATGATAACACCTGATTGAGTAAGTGTATTTTGGACCCTCTCAGGTAGGCCCCCTTCCTCAAGCACCCTACGCATTTTGGCGAAAGAATCCCCCAATCCCGATTGAGCAGACCCCACAAGTTCATTGGATTCATCGAAGAGAGCTATCCAGGCGTTGTAGTAACCCCGGAACTCGGTCAGGTTATCACATACTCTCTCGATTAGCTTGTCCCTTTCGTTTTCCTTGACCAACAGCTGGTTTACGTTTCTGATAGAACGCAGTACGGAAGTAAGGTGCCTCTGGCGGGTCACCGCCTTCCTGCGTTTGGTAATGTCCCTCACAAATTCTACTACACCCTTGACATCACCCGTCTCCGCATCCTTCATTGGGTAACTGAACAACTCTATCCATTCCACTTCAGACTCGGGAAACCCACGGATATTTTCATTTTCGATCTCTCCCGTCTCCATGCACCTGAGCGTCGGACAGGGATCACAGGGTTCATCCTTGTTATGGTATACTTCATAACATTTCTTTCCTTCTAGCGGAGTGTTTTCTTCGTACCATTGGTTCATCTTCTGGTTGACA
>JAGXLQ010000112.1 GCA_018334595.1 Candidatus Bipolaricaulota bacterium
GGGGATGTCATCATGGATTACGTACATCATCTCCTCCCGAACCTCTGCTAACGGTACAAGTGATCGACAACCTCTGACAGGGTAGTTATCGTACCCCCGGTTACCTCAAGTCGATTATGCAGCAAACCCACGTCCAGTCCGAGTTCAAGGGCAGTCTGCATTGCCACGTTCACCGAACCCGCCTTAATTTCAGTCAGCAGGACTTCGGCATTCTCCAGCCCACTCGACAAGTCTTTCCGTAAAGCCACCCTGTCCGATAAATTGTTACTGCTACCGACCACATTAACGTGATAGTCGGCCGCCAGCCCCTGTTCGATCTTTCTCAGCACGCTTTCAGGGGCGGTCGTAGCAAGAAAGACACTCTTTTCCATAACATCCCCGAGGACTTCCGGGCGAAATACGGACTCAACTATCTCCGCTTTCGGATTAATGCCCAGGACACCCCGCTTGATTCTATCTATCTTACGCCTGGTGGCAGTAGGTTCTTCTGCCATTGTTATCAATACGACATCAGCTCTTCTAATCCGGTATTCTCCGAAGTAACCCAGAGTGTGCTCTAGTTTCCCTCCCCCACCAACCACGAGGACGTTGCTGTCAGTAGCGACCGGGGGGATAGTCGATCCGGAACCTTCAAATATTATCGGGTCCCCGCCGAGCTTATCGGCTAACCTGGCCCCATCCTCAACGTTAGAAATAAACGGTTGACCGATCATTCCACCACCACACCGTCTGCAACCAATAGTCGGCACCCCGGTCAGAAGAGCGTCTTCCCAATAATCCGAAGCCGCATGCCTTCCAGACCTCGAAGCTTTCATCAATCCCTCTATCGCCGAAATTTTCCCATCCGGTTTGATTAAATCGGGGTCCGTTGGACCACCCCTGCCCATAGAAACCACGACCGGATCGTAGCCCTGCTCCTTAAGCATGTCGACCAAAGTAACGCTAACCGCAGTCTTACCCACTCTCTTGTCCGTCCCGGTGATTCCAATCGTCTCACTTTCCAGTTCCAGGTCGTGAACTGGTGGATTGAAGTAAAAATCCGCCCCACAGTAGGGGATCCCTACCTCGCCCAGGGTCGACGCTATCCTAAAGCGGTCATCGTAGTCAACAACCGGCTCGCCAGAAAGGTCCAAAACTAGATCGGGCACCAATTCCAGGCAAGCAGTCTTAATTTCTTCCAAGGGGAGGGCCTCCAGGTCCCTCCCGTAGTAGATAGGGAGATCGTAAGTCCCTTCAATCGCATCACCACGGTTCGTGATCTTTTCCGTGCCCCCGAGAAATACGAGACCCCTGACCTCGTGCACCAGGTCCTGTAAACTGGATAGGGCCCATTGGACAACGGGTGGGTAATGTTCCCCGTCGATAAGCGCTAGGACATCCATGTCCTTAACAAGGCGGGCAACAAAAGGCGTTAAACCACGATCGGCCGGCATCGGCGATATCTCCCTTGAATATTACTATATATATTATGTATATTATTATTTTCAATATAATTTATGTACAATTTTAGCCTTAGCGACTGGCGATTTCAACTAACCGGCCGGCCAACAGCGGTGTAAGGCACTTGGCGTAAGGTCCGACAATAAGTTATTCTTTAAGTGGACAATAACCCTACGAGGTGCAATATGAATATATATCTCCCGAAATTTTACGATACCAGCCTGCCAATAAGCGGCTTCATCACGAAAAAAGTAATAGGTATTGATACCGGCTCAACCGTCCAGGAAGCCGCCCAAAGAATGAGCCAGTTCAATATCAGTTCCCTGGTCGTCGTCGATAGCGATGATATAGTAGGGTTCCTCACGGAGGGAGACATCAGAACTAAGGTCGTTGCCAGAGGTCTAAAGCCGGATTTGCCGGTAGAGGATATTATGACGAAGGACTTAATCACTGTAGATATTAGCACTTCAGTCGAAGAAGCCGCAGTTACCATGGCCGACAAGGGGGTCAAGCGTCTTCTGGTTGAAGAGGAGGGAGAAATCTGTGGCGTATTATCCTTCCACGACCTCATCGACATCGAGAGACAGAAGATAGAAACCCATATCTCCAGAGAGTAAGAATGAAGATACTGCATATATCCGATACCCACGTAACCGATACGGGCCAATTTCGAGAGGAAGCCCTCACAAGTGCTCTGGCAGAATTGGCCTCGAATGACTTCGACCTGTTTATTCATTCTGGGGACGTCACAGATATGGGTAGAAAAGAGCAATTCGAACGGGCTGCGGACTTGTTCGACGACATCTCTATTCCCCGGATAATCGTGCCCGGCAACCACGACAAGAGGAGCGGGGGGCTTACCCTGTTTAAACAAAATATCGGCCCGGCCAGAGGGGTGGAGTTTATCGGGGAGGACGCTGTCGCGACCTACGTCGACAGCGGAGTGAACGATCTTGATGAGGGGCGGGTAGGAACCGTCCAGTTCAACATGATCAAGGATACGCTAAACAGCAATCAGGATAAATCGCTCAAAATTGTAGTCCTGCACCATCACACCATACCGATCCCCTGGACGGGCAAGGAGAGAAACGTGCTTTCTAACGCCGGCGACCTCCTTGATCTCTTCATCAAGTCGGACGTCGACCTTGTCCTCTCCGGCCATAAACACTTCCCTAACACCTACAAGCTGGAGAACACGCTTTTCATTAACGCAGGAACCGTCTCCGATCGTAAAACCCGTTACGGGGATACAAATTCATATAACGTTATTTGTGTGGATAAGGACAAAACTAGGGTTCATATTAAGCGTCATAACGGCCACGTAAAGTCGAAGACCTTCGCCCGATCACGCAAGAAGGTATTTACGCACTTCGGAGGAAGAAAGGCGAGGATAGCGCAGATGTCAAACACGTTTATCTCGGATAGCTACCGGTTCCGGGAGGGCACTTACAAGGATGGGGTGCAACACCTCAACGACCTCGCTCCCGATCTCGTCGTACACTGTGGGGGAATAGTAGAAGAAGGGATTGCCAAACATTACTGGTTTGCCAACTCACTTCTTAAAAAGATAGAGGCAACCGTGTTGTTTACCCCGGCGGGCCGGGATATCAATTACCTAGGTTACCAGCTTTACTCGGAAAACTTTGGCTCGCTCGACCAGGAATACGATCTCAACGGAGTATATCTTAGGGGAATATCCTCTGCCCAGTACGATTCCAACCTGGGAGTAATTGGAGAGACGGAGCGGACATCACTTTTCCATGAAATAAGCGAGCACGACGCCGACTTCAAATTATTATTTCTCCACCACAACGTACTACCGATACCCCACTCGCGAGAAAAGGGGTTACTCGAGGACAGCGGGGACCTGCTGAGGGAGTCGGTCGACAACAACGTTCACGTAATCCTCACCGGTACCTCCTCACACCCCTTCGCAACCAGGATCAATAACACCGTGGTCGCAAACGCCAACTCGTTTAGCAGCATCTACCAGAGGAGTCTATACGGAAATTCTTTCAACCTGATCGATATATACGAAAAAATCATAGTTGTATCAGAGGTTAACTGCCTTTGGGGTACCCGACGTATATTGGGTATGTGGCCCGTGAACAACACAAACTAGCCGCGTTCCGTCCCAACAAACATTCCCACCTCGAGGATGAACTTTAGTAAGATGAGACGGAGACCGCCCTTGGCAGAGAAGGCGGTCTCCGTAGAGGGAATTGGGATGGGTTTTGTTCGGGAAAATTTCCACAGGCCCTTTCTTGCCCAAATCATCTAGAGGCTTATTTTCTAAACTGCTAGCGTTAATTATGTATTGTAGCATAATTTATATAATTCGATTCCATTATATATTGTGTTGAGCGGTTCTTCAAGGGTTACCTTGTAAAACCTGGCATACCCCAGAAATCGGAACAAACCGATCACTACTTCATGAGTCTCTCGCTTATCTGTTCCGGGTACTCGGGGAAGTATCGCTCGATTGTCCCAATCTCGAAACTAGAAAGAATAGACTCTTTTGGCTCCCTCTCCAGCAGGAATCGAAAAGACTCTTCCACCAGTTCTCTTTTTGATACTTCCTCCGCCGTTAACCTGTTGTAGGTTGTGTTTTTTACGGATACCATGTGGCTCGTCTTGGATTCTTCATCCAGAATCTCCACGTCAAAGACCGTTTCAGAGTCTTTCTCTACCTCTCTTCGCACTTTTATCTTCAATCGCCACACCTCCAATTGTGGTTCTTAAATGCTCGTCACCTGATTATATCTCCCCGTCGTTAGACCGACGAGGTAAGCCGGCCGGTAATCAACCCTACGTGCCGTAGTCGGGGACCTTTATGAAAACGATAGAACAATTACATACTAACGACGTTCAAACAATTTATACAGCGCCAGTTTCAGCAGCAAGGTAACTATATGGGGAAATATCTTCCCTGCTTCTCACCCGGAGACGCGCTCATTACTGTGTTGCCGGGGTGAATTTGATGAACCCTCTACCTTACCGTCCCTTGATTTACCTTTTGCGATAGCATAAATTTGTGTACCAAATTATCCTGGACGGGAAGATCCTGATGAAATACAAGCCCATTCCAAAAAAGAGAGAGAAAGAGTTTTACAAGCTACTTGATTACGCGTTCAGGCCCCACAAGGAAGAGAAATCCTACGAGGACGAAGAGGATTACTGGCCGATAGTCGGTGGGGAGTTTAGAGGATTATTCGAACGGGATGACATTCTTTCGGTCTCGTCGATAATCCCCTTCAGTACGGTTTCTCGGGGGAAGGAAACGAAGATGGGGGGGATTACTACAGTCGCGACCCCTCCGGAGTACAGGTCTCAGGGTTTCGTGCGGGCAATGTTAAAGAAACTGCTGGGCGAACTCCGGGATAGAAGAATCTACCTCTCGGTTCTCTGGCCTTTCTCCTACCCATTCTACAACAAGCTTGGCTGGTCCCGATCTCAGGACATAATTAACTACAGCATGGGTCCGTCTATTCTGAAGAGAGAAGATCCGGGAAACTCGGGAGGGTTCTTCCGCGTTAACTCAGGAGAGTACGACCTAATAGAACCAGCGTACTTGAAATACGTAGAAAAATTCAACCTGCCGCTGAAGCGGTGGAACGACTGGTGG
>JAGXLQ010000113.1 GCA_018334595.1 Candidatus Bipolaricaulota bacterium
AGAGAAGCGGTTTGCGAGAAGTCAGGCAGGGGATCGTTAACTACTATGCCGACAACGGGATAGAGCTTGACCCCGACCAAATAATTGTTACCGTCGGGGGCAGTGAAGCAGGGTTGTTCGCGTTTTACGTTGCCCTCGAGCCCGGCCAAGAGATATTGATACCTGAGCCATTCTATACGAACTATCGGGGATTCGCGAAGATGAGCGGCACGGAGATAGCTCCAATTCCTTCGAGGGCTGAAGATGATTTTGCCCTACCCGATAGGGGTGTCATGCAGGACTTAATTTCCAAAAATACCGGCGCACTCCTGCTGACGAACCCCAGCAACCCAACCGGGAGGGTGTACACGAAGAAGGAACTGGAAAGGGCCCGTGATATTGCCCTGGAAAACGATCTTTACTTTATCTCGGACGAAGTATACAGAGAGTTTGTCTACGATGGAAATGAAGCTATAAGCATCTTACAGCTGAAGAATATCGATGAAAGAGGTATTTTGATAGACAGTATCTCGAAGAGGCTCAGCGTTTGCGGCGCGAGAATTGGCGTTATCGCCAGTCGGAACAGGGAGTTCAACGATGCGGTCTCCCGTTTAAGCCAGGCTAGGTTGTCACCACCCACATTCGGTCAACTGGGGCTACTCAACTTCCTTAAATCCTCTGCTTACCCGGGGGCGATTGACGAGATGGTAGAACGCTACAGGAGACGGAGGGATGTCCTTCTGGAGGAACTTGCTAAGATTCCCGGGACGAGCTTTTCTCGCCCCGGCGGCGCTTTCTACCTGATGGTACGCCTGCCTGTTGACGACTCCGAAGAGTTTGTGAAATGGATGATAACTGACTTTCGCCACAAAGGGGAGTCGGTTATGTTGGCCCCGGGAGGGGGGTTCTACGCCTCGGAGGGCGAAGGTAGCAATGAGGTCAGGATTAGCTACGTCCTGAACCGCAACGACCTGGCCCGCGCTTCCGAGCTAATCGGTGTGGGCCTCTACGAATATCGAAACAGTTGAGGGGGGTTCTAGTCTCCTGAAACGGAGATGTAGCTCTAATTTTCGCCTTTCAGGCTATCAGACCCTCGCAAATTACGTCATCCTCCGGGCAGTCCTCTAGCTCTAGCCTTTTGATAACGACATTCCCCAGAGGGTTTTCCGTGACTAACTCATGGGCGACGTGAAGGTGCAAACACTTGACGTTCAAGTCACTCTCAATTCCCCCAATTCCCCGGGAAAGGGCGCCTTGGAGTCCGTGGTGGTTAATGAATGTCTCTTCTTCAGGGGTTAGCAGCTCGTGCTGTGCCTTTAGGTAACTTTTTTCCGCTTCCCTGTATCTTGCCCTCAGTTTCGGCTCGTTTTTCAGTTTACGTTCCAGTTTCTTAATAAATCCCCCCGATTCAAGGTGCGCTATCTCGGTTGCCCGCTTCGGGCAGGTCAGCCAGAATAGGGTTGGAAAGACCTCGAAGTCACCGTCGGGCCTGATGATAAGGGGCTTCGTAACGAGCACGGCTGGAAAGCCGAACTTGCATCTGTAACCAATCCCTACTAAACCAATTGGATCCCTATCAAGCTGCTTTGCCACCACGCTTCTGTCGCGGTTACTAACCTCATCGTAGTCCATATGTCCTGTCGTTATACCCTGTTTGTCGGGCCTCAGGCGCCGAACTTTTTCAACTGGTCGCTATAGGAGAGCGTTATCGGTAATATTTGTCCGTTGAAAGTCCCCAGGCCGCCGTTCATTGCGGTATACTCGTCAAACTTCTCCACGTTATCTGGTTTTACGTTGGGACCTATGGCCATCGCTGGTACCGGTTCTGCAACGTGGTCTCCGTAGTTAATTGGGGTAGTGTGATCACCCGTGAAGCAGAGATGAGTTTCACTCCAGTCTATATTGTCATCAAGCCAGGCAAATGTCTCGTCGATCTTTTCAATAAACTTAACCTTTGCCTCAGCGTTATGGTCGTGTGATGCGTTGTCGGTGCCCTTCATGTGAATGAAAACCAGGTCCTTGCCTCTATCGAGTTCTTTCAGGGCGGCTTTCGCCTTGTTGATGATTTTCGAGTCGACCGTACCGGTCGCACCCTCTACCGGTATGTACTCCATCCCGGCGACCCTGGCTACCCCAATGTAAAGGGCTCCCGCCGCTACGACGGAGGCGGTAATTCCATATACCTCCTCAACGGGGGGTATGTCCGGGTACTTTGCCGCTCCCCGGGACAAGATCGCATTTGCCGGCAGCTTCCCCTCTTCTCGCCGTTGCACGTTTATTGGTGCCGATTCCAGAAGGTCTCGTGCCTGACTCGTAACCTCGTTGAGGACGTCGGCCGTCTTGGAGGAGCGTTCATCCAGACCTTGGGACTGGGGTATGGGGACTCCCAGTTCGTGGGGGTCTGTAGGTGTTACATTTCCACCCAGACCGTCGCCCGAAATCGACAATGCTCCCCTATGCTCAGTGCTCGTTTTGAACCTTATCTCAACGTCGGGGTATTTTTCCGAGGTCAACCCGGAGAGGGCCTCTTCTAACTCTTCCTGTCCCTCCGAGATTCTGCCCGCCCTTCTATCGGCAATCTTCCCGTCTGGATCGATCGTCGCGAAGTTGGTTCGGAAACTAACGTCGTTTTCACTTAGTTCCATGCCGATGCCGGCGGCCTCGAATACACCCCGTCCGGTATAATACTGGTAGGGGTCGTAGCCGAACAGAGATAGATGTGCGGTATCACTACCCGGTCTTACCCCTGGCTTGATGGGATGCATTAGTCCCGCCGTCCCCCGGCTGACGAGTCCGTCAATAGTTGGCGTCTTTGCTACCTGCAGGCACGTGCCCGCTTCTGTATCATCAGGTCTACCGGCGAGCCCGTCCGCGATAACCAAAATTGTCTTCATGTTACTACCTCCAAATGTTTAGGGGTTCTTACCTATTGCCCGTATGAATAGCTCTTCCGTGAGCGTTCTCCGCCGCTTCCATAATTGCTTCTGACAGGGTTGGGTGGGGATGGACGGCGTTAGCTACCTCGCTTATCGTCAGGCCGGACTCGATGGCCAGACCTATCTCCGCAATCATGTCGGAAGCGTTTGGGCCAAGGATTGAGCCGCCAAGCAACTTATCGCTGCTCTTGTCGGCTACTAAGACTACCGCCCCTTCCGTCTCGTCCATCGCCAACGCCTTTCCCGAAGCGCGAAGGGGAAACCTTCCTATTATCGGTTCAAAGCCCTCCGCCTCTGCTTCTTCTGCGGATAGGCCGACGTCAGCGTATTCCGGGTCGGTAAAGACAGCAGCAGGTACGACTTTAAACGGTTCATGGTCTTCTCCGGCGATAGCCGCCGCTGCTATAAGGGCCTCGTGTGAGGCTTTATGGGCAAGCAGTGGCTCACCGGTAACGTCTCCGATTGCGTAGACCCCGTCAATGTTCGTTTTACAGTTCTTTTCCGTTCGTATGAATCCCCGTTCGTCGATATCCAAGTCCAGGGTTCCGTCGATGAAGTCCGTCCGGGGTTTTCTGCCGACGGCGACGAGGACATTGTCGGCCTTAAATGAAACCTCTTCTCCGTCATTTTCGCCGAGGACCGAGCCCCTGCCGTCCTTTTTCCTGTACTCTGCTGCCCTCGTTCCAGTTGCTACCTTTATACCCTGCTTCTGTAGTGCACGCTTTAGGTAAGAGGAGATACGGCTATCCAGGTTCGACGTCGGTAGGATCGAATCCTTCATTTCCACTATCGTTACTTCGCTTCCCAGCCGGCTATAGACAGTGCCCATCTCCAAGCCGATGACTCCCGCACCGAGTATTACCAGTTTCTCCGGTGCCTCGGTAGGGAAGACCGCATCGCGAGAATCCCAAATATCGTCGTCTTCGAAGGGAAAGCCCGGTAGTTCTATGGGGCTGGACCCGGAGGCAATGATCAGGTTGTCAGGTGTTAGCGTTACCTCCTCGCCATCCTCCTCAGTTACCTTGACTTTTGGTCCGGGGAGTATTTCTGCGTTCCCCGCTACCATCTTGCCGCCGTTCCCCGCAATCAACTTGGCAACTCCACCCGTCAATCTGTCGACGACCTTTTTCTGATGAGCGGTTATCTTTTCAAGGGAGATTTCCGGGTCAGAGAAATCTACTCCCCGTCTTCTCCAGGAACTCAACTTGCTTAGGGGCTCCGTAGTGCTGTAAACAGTCTTTGTGGGGATGCATCCCCAGTTTAAACAAACTCCACCTACGTTTTCCCCGTCTATGACTACCGGTTCTAGTCCGATTTGGCCGAGCCGTATGGCTGCTGTGTAGCCACCCGGACCGGCACCTATTATGACAACTTCTGGGTTTTCGTCAAGTTCACTCATACAACCCCCTGTGGGTAGAATCACAAACCTCCCCAAAATTTCAAGTCCTCTGGAGCAGTCCCCTGGGGTGAACCGGATGTCGTGGGAGGGATCTGGGCTTAACCCATGTCCTCCAGTGCTTCAAGGACGAGTCCCGCGTGCATTAACGCCGGACCTCCACCCATTAACACTGCTACCCAGGCGGCCTCTCGGATTTCTTCCTTGGTCGCTCCCGCCTCTAGGGCGTTATTTACGTGAAACGCGATACACCACTCGCACTGCTCTGTAATTGCAGTGCCAATTGCAATTAGTTCTTTTGTCTTAGCTGAAAGTACGTCTTCTTGTTCGATAGCTTCCATCATGTTCTGGAAACTCTGCATACTATCTGGATTAGTCTCTCCGAATTCCTTCATCCAACCCTGAGCTCTCTCTAACGCTTTTCTTGAACTCATCATAAATCACTCCTTTATGTATATATGATAAGCCCTCACTACATATTTTCCAGGGACCTTGTAACCCATAAGGACTGGTATGCCTGGTAGCTTCCTCTTTTTTTAAGGGGTTTGTGTGTCAAGCGGCTGAGGTTTACCGAAGGTATCGTAAATTTCGAAACGGGTTTGTTATCTGCCGATTAGCTGGGTAATATTCAAACGATTGAGCATAATAAAAGGAGGTAGGGAGATATATGCCGGCAAACCT
>JAGXLQ010000114.1 GCA_018334595.1 Candidatus Bipolaricaulota bacterium
TACTCCTTCCTCCAACTTGTGTTAGTTTAACTGAGTCAACTTACACCCAGTTGGAGAATTATATGGCACTAACGAAGTGGAAAAAATTCAACAATAATTACTGGAAAGTTTTCGGCAATATTTTACACTAGAAAAGGATTAGGGTCTTGTGGGGAATTTTGGCGAAACTCCATCCCCTTCAAATAGTACTTCCAGTTCTTCTTTCTAATTCCCTTGTAAATATGCATGTTCGTCGAAGATTTCCCCCAGAAGCCCTCTATACCGTTTATGTGCACTTCGCCGGACACTTACTCCTCGTCTACATGAGAAACACGACTGTGTAGATATCCGAGCCCTGCCAGTCCGTTGTAGCCCGTCCAGGTGTCGGAAAATATCTCGTTTTCTTCTTCGATTATCGGCTCCAACGTATTTGAGGTAAAGTCGTCTGTAAACCCAAGATAGACTTGTTCGTCGTCCCGTTTTTATATGCCAAAGACCGGCTGTTTTTTGTCTTTTGCGCCTCTTCCTCTTTTTGCTTTTCCCTCCTCTTGGAGACGTTTCTTGACGTTCTTTCTCAAATTGCCCCACTCACCACCGTAAAGTGCTTCGTCGGTTTCGCAGATGTCTTCCTTTTCCTCCCAATTTGTTTGGAGGTAATCAAGTAACGCCATTCTTGTCGTCTGGCAGAACGAATCAAAGCAAAGCACCGGAGACGACCTTAATCTGAAACGTGAAGTGGCTCTCCCATAACGCTAGAAGGAGTGTAAGTTTAAGTTTCCTGTCATGAGGGTGCTTGCAAATTTACACAAACCTTGACATAACCTTCAACGCATTACACCTTACCAACAATACCGGCTTGACAAATTCCGTGTCGGCCGCCTGACTTAGAAGCCTGGTGAGGAGAGCAAAATTTTGGGTCCGCTAAGACGAAAGCTAGCCTTTGGCCTCATATCTTTAGTATTCACCCCACATGTAGAGGGGACCAGTAAAATGTTCACCTATAATTATCGTAACTATCTCTCTTCGCCTATTATAGACGAATTTACAACTATTTCATCGGTACCTTGAAAGGCCGGAATTAATTACTTATCATTATTTACCCCACCTGGGGTGGGGTTGGAGGTGAGTTAATATGAGTACCAATAGAAGAAGAACAGAAGAGAGTTCAGCAGATGATAAAAACAACGAGGATAACCCCAAGGAAAGGACCGATCTTAAGATAGAGGGCATGACCTGTGCCTCCTGCGCTCAGGCAGTAGAGGGTGAGCTGGCAGATCTGGAGAGCACCGAGGACGTCCACGTAAACCTTGCAACGGAAAAAGCCTCTCTTGCCTATGACCCTGATATCATAAGCAAAGAAGATATGGAAGACGCAGTGGAGAGGGCGGGGTATCGCCTTGCGGACGAAGAAGACGGGAAAGCAGAACTGGATATAGAGGGAATGACCTGTGCCTCGTGTTCTCAGGCAGTGGAGGGTGCGTTAAGCGACCTGGAAGGTGTAGAAGAAGCCAACGTTAACCTGGCCACCGAGAAGGCAACCCTTAGCTTCAACCCGTCAGAGGTAAACTACGACGGGTTCAAACGCGCAGTCGAGGAGACCGGATACGGAATTAAAGAAGAATCGTTGGCCGACGGGGCTAAACAGGAAAAAAGCAGGCTGGAAGAAAGTCAGCACAAGGTCGAGAAGGCGAAAAGGAAGATGTGGTGGACCTGGGCTTTTGTAGCTCCGATCATAGCCTGGATGGTCCCGGAGATGATCACGGGGATAAAGTGGCCCTCCCCTCTGGCTTTCGACGTAGGAATGATCTTCCTGGCCACACCCGCACTGTTTTGGACGGGACAAGAGACGTTGAAAAGTGGCTTTAAGACAGCAAGGCACCTTTCCCCAAATATGGATACGTTGATAATGATGGGTTCGGCGACGGCCTACTTTACAGGTTACGTGACCGTGCTCAGTGAATTTGGATTGGCACCCCGCCTGTTAAACTACTCAGGAGTAGGTGCGATGATTATGGGATTTCACCTGACGGGACGTTATATAGAGACGAAGGCAAAGGGAAGAGCGTCTGAGGCGATTCAAAAACTGATGAGCCTGGAAGCAAAGGCGGCCCGGGTCGAACGGGACGGCAAAGAAGTTGAAATACCTGTCGACCAGGTCGAAGTTGGCGACCTGATGGTCGTGCGGCCAGGGGAGAAGATACCGACTGACGGAGTCGTCCGAGATGGGAAGTCCTCGGTCGACGAGTCAATAGCCACTGGAGAATCCATGCCCGTGGAAAAGACCGAAGGAGACGGGGCAATCGGATCGACAGTAAACAAGCATGGAGTTCTGAAGATAGAGGCGACCGGGGTCGGAAAGGACACCTTTCTCTCGCAGGTAGTCAGGCTTGTCGAGGAAGCTCAGGGGACAAAGGTTCCAATACAAAACTTCGCCGACAGGGTAACCACCTTCTTCGTGCCCACGGTCATTAGCATTGCGCTGATCACTATCGCCCTCTGGCTCGGGTTCTCCGGTACCTTCCAGGGACTGGCAACCTGGGCTTCGTCGTTCATTCCCTGGGTTGATCCAACCCTGGGCGTAATTTCCCTCTCTCTATTTGCCGGAATATCCGTACTGGTAATTGCCTGCCCCTGTGCCCTGGGGCTTGCTACTCCAACGGCGTTAATGGTCGGCTCCGGTAAGGGTGCAGAAAACGGGGTACTTATTCGCAAGGGCGAGGCTATTCAAACCATGAAGGACGTTAATACCCTGGTTCTGGACAAAACTGGAACCATAACGGAGGGAAAGCCCGGCGTTACGGACTTAATTACTAACAAGGGATCGGAAGAGGGGCTGCTCAAACTCGCAGCCTCAGCGGAAAAGGGGTCCGAGCATCCCCTCGGCAAAGCGGTAGTGGAGAGAGCCGGGGAGAGAAACGTCGAACTAGAAGAGGTCTCCGACTTTTCCGCCCTGGTTGGTCAGGGAATTGAAGCCAAGCTAAACGGTAACGAGTTGCTTGTCGGGAATAAGGATCTTATGGATTCCCACGCCGTGGCCTACGATGAAGTCAAAGGTGAGCTTACAGCCCTGGAAGAAGAAGCAAAAACTGCCATCCTGGTAGCAAAGAACGAGCAACTCTCCGGCGTTATCGGCGTAGCCGACCAAATTAAGGAAGATTCGGCGGATGCGATAGCGGAATTGAAAAAATCCGGATTGGAGCCCGTTATGATAACCGGGGATAACGAACGCACCGCCCGCGCAATTGCTGACGGAGTGGGGATCGATAGAGTTGTCGCCGAAGTTATGCCCGATCAGAAGCGAGAGGAGATTATGAAGTTGCAGGACAAGGGCGAGAGAGTTGCCATGGTCGGGGACGGGATAAACGATGCTCCCGCCCTCAAGCAGGCGGACGTGGGGATAGCGATAGGGTCGGGAACGGACATAGCAATAGAGGCTGCGGACATCACGCTAGTCAAAGGAAATCTTTCGGCGGTAGTAAAGGCGGTAAAGCTTTCCGAAGCGACCTTCGCTAAGATCAAACAAAACCTGTTCTGGGCGTTCTTTTACAATACAGTAGCAATACCTTTCGCCGTGATGGGTCTGCTACACCCGGCGATAGCCGAGATGGCGATGGCATTCTCCTCGATAAACGTCGTCACCAACTCAAACAGGTTAAAAGGCGTCGATATTAGCCCGAGCTATCAGACTTAACCTGCATCAAAAATGGAGGAAAAAGAGATGGGCAATCCCAAAGACCAAACCGCATTATTCAACCCGAGTCAAATCTTGAGTAGAGTCAACTTGGACAACCGAAGTTCAGGGAGGAAAATATGAAAAAAGCAATAGGGTACCTACTTGTGACTTTTCTGGCGAGCTTCCCCCAGGCTTTACCCGCTGTTGCCCACGGGGAAAACCAGTATCAGGGCCACCACATGCCTATGATGGGTGGCATGTGGGGCTGGGGGCCAACCGCGGTATTCTGGATAGTCGGGGTTTTGCTAATCACCCTGCTGGCAATTATTTTGATTAAAGCAGCACAACACTAGGAGCGTGAAAATCATGGTTTGCTCCGAACACAGCAACCTTTCAGTTGATGGAGAGAAGGGTAGTCTCGAGCACCTTCCGAATGAAAAGAAGGAGGCTCTCAACCGGATAAGGACTGTAATTGGCCATGCCCGTGGCATAGAGAAGATGATCGAGGAGGAAAGGTACTGCATAGATATCCTAAAACAGATAGCCGCGGTCCAGTCGTCACTGTCCAAACTCTCACACCTGCTAACCAAGGACCATATGCGAATCTGCGTCTCAGAAGCGATCAGAGAGGGGGAGGGCGAAGACAAGATAGACGAATTGGTGGAGGTATTAAAGTACCTGCGGAGCAGTTGAGATGCCGGGGGTCAAACCGGTCTCCCCTCTCCCGCGAAAACAGAAGCGATATTCCGTCACGGCGGGGGTCCCCGTGAACGCTGCGTTACACCTTGCCCAGTAGGCCATCCGATAGCCTATTGTAAACGGCGGGGCTGGAAGTTTTTTTCCGAACCGACGTGACGGCAAGCGATTTGCGACATGGGGTGCCCCCTTCCACCGGTATACGCTAAAATGTTTACAACCGGCGGGAGACGTAACCTTTGGTCGATGGAAGCGAAAATATGTGGTACATTTAATCATAGAATCTAGATATGAAAAAACAGGTAGCCAACAAAGAGGATATAACCCTGTACGAGGCGATGTATGAGGGTCCGTCCGAACTCATTGCGGACTTAAAAGCCGAGGTACAAAACGTCGGCCTCGTTAAAGGCACCACGAGATAAAGTACCTCAGTGGCACCTTTTACATAATCACATCCAACCCCGAGGGGGGCTGGGAGATCATCCATTACTTTACCGAGCACGACCGGCTGTACGGGGTACCGATACTTGAACGGATTATAACTAACAGCCCCGGAATTCAAGGCCTCAAGCAGAGGACGGACCTCGCTAAGCATCTTATCTCAACCGTA
>JAGXLQ010000115.1 GCA_018334595.1 Candidatus Bipolaricaulota bacterium
AGATTAATCCCCTCGATTACCCGCTCAATTTGCATCCAGCTTTACCTCGGTTAACACCTTATAGAGGTCGACAAGGCTCAACATGTCCTGACGATGGTGGGAGAGTATGGGAAGGAGGGGGCCGGGGTTCTCTTCCTCGATGAAGGTCCGGTAGAAATCGGGGACCTGGCTGCTGGGGACGTCGAGGTCTCGCTCGATTCCGAGAATAGAGGTCTCCACCGTACCCAACTTACAGTTGACGGTGCGCCGGCAGAGGGAATCCTTGGCAAATCGATAGAGGTCCAGGTGGGGCTGGGTAAACTCCCAATTTATCCCGTAGTATTCCAACCTCCTTTCGATGTAGGGGACGTCGAAACGGTGGCCGTTGTAGGTCAAAACGAGTCCGCGTCCGTCCATGTGCTTCGTGAAGGCGGTAAGGGCAGCGACCTCCTGCCGGGGGTCGCGGGCGAGAAACTGGTGGACCCTGACCAGGTCGCCGTCCGGGTGAGCCAGACCGAGAAGAAAGATCGGCTGGTTGGAGAGCCCCATTGTTTCGATGTCGACGAAGGCGAAGTCCCGGGGCCTAAACATGCCGGACAGGGTGAGAAAGGAGGGGTCGGAGAGGCGCTTCCACTGCGACAGCACCCGGTAGATCCGTCCCGGGTTTTGGTTACCGATTCTTTCTCGCAGAGATGATACCCTATCTCCCCAGCGGGGGTGCTGGAGGAGGTCGTCGACCGTCTCGTAACCTCTCTCCTTGAGTTTCCGCTCTCTGACCTCACCGATCCCGTAGATGAGTTTTAGATCGGAGAGGATGTCTTTCTCGGATGTTTCTGGTTTCTGGAGTTTCTTTTCGACTGCTTTCTCGCCGTACAGGAGTTCGCCATATTCCGTCTTCAGTGTCTCAAGCCCTGTTTCGGATGCTATATCGCACCCCTCATATTTTTTGAGTAGCCTTTCCTTTAACTGGTTGGCGCGGTCAACCCCCCGATCGAAAGGGTAGCTAAACCTTCCGTCTTTCTTGCCCTCGGGCTGCTTTGCCTCGTACCCCATGACCACGTTTTCCAGGCGCTCGGCGATTTCCTCGAGTTCTCCCATGGACTACCCCCGATCCATATTGGTAGTTATCCAACGGCCGACCTCCCACTCGTTCGTCAAATAATAAACCAGTCGGGCCCTCGATGGCAACTTAGGGCGTACGTTCACTTACCTCGCTGGGCTACCAGGTAGCCGATGAGGGCAACTACCACGGATATGGCCGCGGCGTAAAAGGTGTTGGCTATACCCACGAAATCCTTGATCAACCCTCCGAGGAGTGGCCCCGCCAAAAGGCCCGGCCTCCAGGCGAGCATGCGGAAGGTAAATGAAGTCGCCGGCCCCGTATTCACCCCTTCGTCGGCGAATATGCTCCAGCTGGCGGGAACACGTATCGAGTCGCCAATACCGAACAGCGCGGCCACCAGGATTAGCCCCAAAAACGAGGCCTGCGTGGGCAGGATAAACGCCCCCAGCGCGAAAAGTATTCCGCCACTAATCACCAGGGGGACCCTTCCGACCACGTCGGACAGCTTTCCGGCTGGGCCCTGGCCTACGGCAAATGCCAGGTACCTGGCGGCAACTATTGCGCCGAGTTGCATCTCCGAGACGCCGACTACGGCGTAGGCGTAGACCGGGATAAAGATGATGACTATGGATTTCGCAAAGGCGAAACCGAGCTCGAACGCCATCTGTATTTTGAACTGCTTGCCAGAAAACAACCCGGAGAGGTGCAGTCCTCCTCCTGGTCGGTCCTCCCTTTCCTCCCTCGATTCTGGCGGGACCAGATAATAGACAAGCAGCAAGCTGATTCCGTAGAGGGAGGCAAGTCCCATATAGGGGACGCCGAAGCCGAAGTTGGCGACTAGAAAGCCCCCTCCGAGGGCACCGATCGTCTGGCCGGCGGCGCGCAGAGAGTTATATACCCCAATATTTCGCCCCCGGTGTTCACCCTCGCTCCTTATGCTGATAAAGGAAAGCCCGATAGCCGTGGTCAGGGCTATCGTCGTCCCCTGCAACAGCCGGGCTCCAAATAGCGTGGCGAAGCCTGTGACCTGCCAGAAGGCTATGTAGGTCGGGACCCCCAGGATAAGTCCGGCCAGCAGCAGGATCTTCCTTTTGCCCAAGTCGGCGAACCTTCCGATGGGGTAGAGGATAACCACCTGGGTAAGCGAGTAGGCGGAACCGATCACTCCTACCTCCACCCCGCTCAGACCGTATATCTCGGAATAGATCCCGATGAACGTGGATACCATGGCAACGCCGAGGCCACTGGTAAAACGAGAAGTGGAAAGCGATATGAATTGTTTGCTATCGATCGTTTATCACGCCATTGTGCATTGACAACCCTGTGTCCGGACCGTGCCCCCCCCCGGGGGTTAGTTCAGGAAAGAATTATAAGTTTTAGAGGTTAAAGTTCAACCCGGGTCCGGCCCCAGTCGTATAATCTCGTGGTCCCGATATCGAAAGTAACGTGATGGAAACCACTACCGTTTATGGCTGAGGTAGTTAAGGCCGGTGAACGCCTAAGTTAGAGGTCTACGCCCTTCCCCGAGTCGGAGATGTCTGCTAAATCACTGGGATAGGGGTTAAAGTAGTACTGGTCCGCGAGATACTCCTGGTTAAACCGCCTTATCCAGGAGCGGACCATGCTGATGAGGGTGCTCAGGGGGACCTTACCGGCGCGGTAATTTTCCACGTACTCGAAGAAGAGCGACTTCTCGTCGTCGTTTAAGTCGTCAGAAAAGTAGCCGTAGGCGTGCTGGAGCACGTTTACGTGCGCGTTTGGATTCACCTCGTTTCTCAGGGCGGCGGACAGGTTTTCCCCGTAGGGTTCAATTAAATCCTCCACGTCACGGCCTTCGTCGTTGGCGACGAGACGGCCCATTTTTCTAAGCCTCCCCTCGTCGTTGGCCAGGAGTATGTACTTGTGCCGGGCATGAAATTCGATGAGGTCTTCCATCCTCGGTTCGTTTTCGACGCCGTTTCTGTACCTGGCTACGGCAAACAAAGACGTGTAGAACTTCTCCCTGATCTTGTGACTTCTCAACCGTCCCTCGTTCTCGATCGGCTTTCCCCCTAGCTTTTCCTTGACCTTCGCGCCGAAGGCACCTGGCCCCTTGTCCACGACCGGAGAGTTATCGGTAACGGCGTAAATTCGCACGTCCTTGGTCCCACAGCTGGGAGAGCGGTTCTTGAGGACTGCCCCGTCTACCCCCTGGAGCCCGGCGAGGAATCCGTCGGCAAAATCCTCCATCTTCTCTGTGTAATCTTTCTTATTCTGAGACTGTATCAGCCGGGGACCGGAACCCTTTTGCACCAGCCTCAGGGAATCTCTAGGGACCCCGAGACCGATCTCCACCTCGGGGCAGACCGTCACGTATTCGACGTAGGGTTCCAGGGTCTTCACCACCCGGCTGGAGACGATCCCGCCGTTGTAGCGGCAGTGATCGTGTTCGATGCACTTGCTCAAGATGACCCTGGGGGTAACGAACTCATCCACCGTAGTTGCCTCCCGTTTCTTCTTCTTTGCCGGCGCTCAACAGGTTTTCGAGGGCGGGCCGTAACTCCCCATGGTTGAACTCGAATCCCGCCTCCGTCAGCTTGGCGGGGATAACCCTCTGGCCGTCTAGGACCAGGGTGGACCCCTCGCCTAGCCCTAATCTCACGGCGACCTTTGGGGCCCTGATGGCTGTTGGCCTGTGAAGCAGGCGACCAAGCTCTCTGACGAACTCTCTGTTTTTGCAGGGGTTGGGTGCCGTCAGGTTGAACGGTCCCTCCCTCCCGTCCTCTTCGAGCAGAAATCTAATCGCACGGACCTCGTCTTCGATGTGAATCCACGAGTGCCACTGGTTGCCATCGCCAAACGGACCACCCACAAAGGCTCTCATCGGGAGGAGGAACCGGGGAAGAACCCCGCCCCGCTCGCTGAGGACCATCCCCGTTCTAATTATCGTCCTGCGGACGCCTTCTTCCTCAACCGGCGAGGTGACTTTCTCCCACTCCCTTGCCACCCCTGCCAGGTAGTCCGACCCCGATTCCGCTTCTTCTGTCAGGGCTTCGTCTCCGGAAGGTCCATAATACCCTATGGCCGAGGCCTGCACCAGGACCTCCGGCGGGTTGTCAGCAGCGTGAACGGCGGAGTTGACCGCTCTTCCGCATTTCAGCCTGCTGTTGACGATGGCCTTCTTTTTGTCTGCCGTCCACCTGTCGGGTATTAACCCGGGTCCGGCGATGTTTTCGCCGGCCAGGTTAACAATCCCATCGGCCTCGTCGACGTATTTCTGCCAGCCGTGGGGCGTCTCTCCGTCCCACTTGACCAGCCGGGCGTTTCCCCGGAGTTTCTTTCCCTCCGGATGTCGGGAGAGGACTATCGCTTCGCTCCCCGTCCTGGAGAGTTCCCGGACCAGCCCTCTGCCGATCAGCCCCGTTCCGCCCGTTATTATTATCTTCATATTCACCTCTGAGGGAACCGTGGTTCCCCGTAAAGTCGTTGAAGAAACTTTAATGGTGGGGTGCAGGTTTAATCAACTAACTCGGTACGGATGATTTTCTTCCCGGTCTAGGTTACCATAACCACTAAGCTATTAGGCCCGGAGGTTGAAATCGTGTCTGGATCCAGTGAAAGTTTCCACTACGTCCCCGTTCGAGACACTACGGGACATCTCTTAACCGTTCTTTTAGTCCTGTTGGTCCTCCTCTGCTCCTCCTTTGCATCTGCCGGAGAAATACCGGAGGACGTCCGGCTGGTGGAGGAAGCCCGAAACCTTATATCCACCTACGGCGAGGGCGTCTGGCCCGGGTTTGGCGACATTCTTCCCCCCTATGCCGTGCAAACCGGGGAAGTAACCTATCTGATAGGCGGGGAGAATCCCCCCGATGGTTTCCACAAGGATGACCCTGAAGCCGGACTTTACGTAAAAG
>JAGXLQ010000116.1 GCA_018334595.1 Candidatus Bipolaricaulota bacterium
AGACTTTGGAGGCAATCGACCGAGGTTACTACATAAGCGAAAGTGATGAGAGGGTGACTATAGAGGATCAGGTCGAGGAAGCAGTTCAGGGGACCAAGCTTTACCGGCCAGAGGATCTTGGAAAGCTCTCTGGAGAAGTTGAGAGACAGCAGGCCGAAGACTCCGAAGAGACGGAATTCGAGGTCAGAAACGAGACGACTCTCCGCGGAGCCCAGGACCTTGTTGAGAGAGACGACGCCGGTCCCTTTGTCCTCAACTTCGCCTCGGCTAGAAACCCCGGAGGCGGGTTCTTGAACGGCAGCGGTGCGCAGGAGGAGAGCCTTGCCCGGTCCTCAGCCCTCTACCCATGTCTGAAAAGCGAGATGGGTTATTACCGCGAGAACGAAAGAAGTGGCACCTCTCTGTACACGGATCACATGATCTACTCACCTGACGTCCCTGTGATCAGGGACGACGACGGTCTTTTCCTGGAAGAGCCCTACCTGGTAAGTCTCTTAACCGCCCCTGCGGTCAACAGGAACGCACTCAAGAGAAACGAACCGGAAAAACTACCGAGGGTTAGAGAGGTAATGGAAAGAAGAACCCATAAGGTGTTAACGGTTGCCGCAGTAGAAGGACACCGGGACCTTGTACTCGGGGCCTGGGGTTGTGGGGTGTTTGGTAACGCCCCGGAGGCCATAGCGGAGCTGTTTGCAGGGGAGTTGAACGGGACCTTATCGAACTACTTCCGATCAGTACGTTTTTCCGTGCTTGACAGGAGTAAGTCGAAAAGTACCTACAGGGCATTTAGGGAAGTATGATTGGGGTCAGTCCTTGAATCTTGAAATTGCGGATAGAGTTCAGTCCTCAGTCCGAAGTCAAATAAGTAGCAGAGTTGGCTTCGTTATCGGGAATAGCCACGGATTTACCCGTGGTGTTGGGCGAGTTCGATAATGTTGGTGAAGTTGCTTCGGTATGGCAGACTAGCTGAACGACTACGTTGCACATACCGGAGCAACCGTTACGACTCTTAGGCCAAACTCGACCCCGTGGCTAACCCGCGTCTATACCTATTTAGCGTTGCAGGTGCTTTCAGAACCCGGTCCACCCTTATACCAAGCACAACACCGGAGGTGAACCTCCGCCTAGGGATGTTAAAATTTCTCACTACAAATTGATCTGATTGACCTTTAGACCGTGCTCAACAAAGTGAGGTGAGGACGTTTGAACTCTGGTGAAAGTATTTATTAGAAGTAGTCGTACGTGAAATATGTCAGTATTTATGTAGTCTTTGGGTGTGGGCGTTAACTGGGAAGAAGCGGAGGGTTATAGAATGAGAGATACGAAGAAACTTACCGTAAGCATAAGTCAAGATCCCTTTGATAGTTTTGAGGATTTAAGGAAGAAATATGGGGCGGACAATAGAAGTAAGGAAGTTCAGAAGGCCCTCGAGTTGAGGGTCAAGCAATGGAAGAGAAAACAGTTAGAGCAAGAATGTAAGGAAGCTTCCAGGGGTGTTGAGTTCGAAGCAAGCGATAGTTACGAGACCCAGGGAAAAGCGTTAAATTCAAGGTTGTCTGAATAATGGTCCGCATGTACCATCAAAGGTTCTTGAGGTCGTCGTAGAAACCTTCCTTGGTCCCAATGGACCCGAAGATAATCCTATTATTCTCTTCGTCTATTTTATAAGCGATTCTGTAATATATCAGTCGATACTTTCAAATACCTCAGCCCGATACTGTTTCGGGCCCAGATGCTTTTGGCTAGCAATTTTCCGTTGAACCCTACCTGGTTTGATATTCGGCCGACCGGGAGCTATCCTTTACCTGAGCGGGGGTTATCTACCGTCAGGTGTTGACGCTTCCCGGAATCTTTCACTAGATGACCCACTCGACGTCTACCCACAGACAAAAGCAGGGCATATCTTCTCCCCCTAACCAGGATTAGCTGTTGTGAAACGGAGTGGACCGTCTCCCCAAGGAGAGGTGGTGAGGATGAAGCGGGAAGTTCGCCTGTCCCTGTTGATCCTTGTTATCGTCATCAGTTCCGTCTTCCTTCTGGGATTTATCGGATTTTCCTGTGAGGTTTGGACTCATGCCGCCCTGTCGGGCGCCAAGAAGGTGGGCACAAAGCTCCTCCTGCGGGTGATACAGGGAACGGAGACCGTCGACCTGCCAGTCGAACGTATCCCCGGCGTGGAGAGGTTGCTTAAACCCGGGATTTGAGCGTCTTTTACTGCAGGGGGACAGGACGAGGTCGAACAAGTTGCTCCCACTGGGGGGCTAAACGAGAACGTCGATAACACCGGTACTATATTGATCACCGTGGACAGTGGGCCCATCAGATGTGCCCCCCGACACCGTGTTTTTTCAGGAGGGGGAGTATCGTCTTCTCGACGGCGTGTAAGTCTCACACGTTTATCGCCATCTCTGCGTAGTCTGTCACGGGTAGGTCTACAGCAGTGGGGCCTTTTCGAGAGGGGCTTTTACTCTTCCATACCACAAACCCCCCTGGCATACGGTTCGGACCGTGTTCCGGCTGGCGTTGTACAAGAATTGTATGTACTCATTGTTCGTCTGTCCTCCTTTTTCTTCTGCGATCGTTGCAGGAACTGATGAAGCAGACCGTGTGAGTTGATCGACCAGGCGGGATTGTTCCTGTTTTGGGAAGTCTTCTGTGCCATTGTAGGTGTCTAGAGCTAATCATGTGATTTTCTTCAGACGTCTAGGCCCTGGAATCCGGGCATTTGTTTGTACAAAAAATGCTTGGTTCCTCGAGTTTATTGGGTTCATCGGGTTGGTGACGAGAAATATCTCATACTGAAGGACTTTTGTGGCCATCCACCTGTGTACCTGGTACCGGGTTTTATGATAGCAATGGCGAATTTAGTAAATAAGAGCCTGGTGGGGCACGGAAAGTCTAGGAGTGCGGTGCATTTGAGCACGAATGCGTATCGCTAAACTCAAACTTCCGCCGACCAGGCTCCCGCAAACACGCTAATAGGTGTTTGCGGGGATCGCTAATCATAAAATAGCGTACGCGGGAGCAAAAATCCAGTATCCAAATGGGTGAGAAGGTCCCTGCCAGAGGGGATGAAATTCCGTTGGGAATGAAGCCTCGAAAGGCAACGTTCCGGCGGAGCACGGGGACTCGACCTACTGGATGTACGTACGCAAATTTCTTCCTGTGAACGCCTGGACTAGAGGGTCCCGGCTGTCGTGGTGGAGGAATAGGTATTTCTCCATGCCGGGGTTAGAAGGGTTTGGCTTGCACGAGTGTTGTCTCGACTTCGAAATCTTTTGGTTCCGTTTCTGGAATAAGGTCGAAAGTCCCGGCGGGATTCCAGGTTAACTACGAGTTCAGGGGCCGAGGGCGAAGAAACGATGCGAGGTCGACGACGTGCCGGTCTCCCATCCTACAGCCATAAGAGGACGTTTTTCAGGCTTTTGGCGCTTCTTTCCATCAATAATCTGGAAAGCCCGTTAACCACTCTACCTATCGTGACTTGTTTGGAAACTATTATTCCGTAGTGATCCTTTTCTTCGTCTAAATAACTCTTATGAAGCCGGATAAAGTCTCTCGGGTCAAACGTAAATATGGCTCTTTGCTGGCGAATAGCATAATCGAGTTGCTCGAAATCTTCTAAACCCCAGTTTTCTTCCTCGTGTGCGCTAATAGCATCGTAGCCACGCAACCTTAAGAGAAGACGCTACTTGTTTATGGACGTTCTCATCCAAATACAGCTTGGGAGGTATAGGGGTCATTTATGGAATTTCAGGGTTCCATCGGGACTTCTTTCGACGTCCAGATCTTCTTGGATGGTCTCCAGATTATCCCGTTCGAAGCTTTTATTGATTTGCTCTTTGTGATCATGGTAATAACTGAGAGCGTCAAAGAATTGAGCGGCAGTAATATTCGGGAACCCTTCCAAGATTTCTTCTATGGTAAGTCCCGAGCGGTAGTAGAATAGTAAATGCTTTATTTTTACTCTGGTCCCAACGATAAAAGCTTCTCCCCGTCCGTCTAAGGCTATGTGT
The DNA here is from genome assembly GCA_018334595.1 of Candidatus Bipolaricaulota bacterium. Lineage (GTDB taxonomy): Bacteria > Bipolaricaulota > Bipolaricaulia > M55B111 > M55B111 > M55B111. The sequence continues at coordinate 4,017 of JAGXLQ010000116.1, forward strand.
TTATGATTTGTCTTTGTAGTATTTGGCTCTTTCATCTAACTTCACCGTCAGGTTGTGTCAAGGTTTGTGTGTAAATTCATCAGTTCCCTCATGACGGGAACTTAAACTTACACCTGGCTTGGCTTTAAACCAGAATCACCTCACGTTTCAAATTGAGATCGTTTCCGGCCTTTTTTTGTTTAGATGTAAATCGTTGTAGTTTGGGTCAAGCTTCTCTCCTGAGGTAAGCACCCCGTATATGATATGGACCAGTTTCCGCATGCATGAGCTGTAATTCGTTGCAATCTTCATCTGCTTCCGAGCTGTCATGAAAGTGTTTCGGGAAGGTTTTTATATGTTGCCAACGCTCGTGTGGAACATTGTCGTGACGGTAGACTGATCCATCGACTTCGCTGCGCTCCCAGTGATAGCTATATTTTCCCTCTAATTTTAAAGAGAACCATACATCGATAAAACTAGCCTCTTTGAAGAAAATCCTTATCTCATTTATGTCTTTTATCTCGGCATTGGCTACAATATCATCGAATTCGATTTCTGCTATCTCTTTAAGTTTTTCGATATTGTCGGGTTTCATTCCATTTCGGAGAGTAATCGAGAGAGTTGCTCTTTTTTATACTCTAAGCGATCCAATCGCTGGAAATCGCTCCGACTCGCAGATTCTTCTAATTCCCCTTCCTGGTAAAGCTTTTCCATTTCACCTACTGAAGAGACCTCGTATTTAGATGCAATCTGGTATATGTCGACTTTCACTTCTCTCAACCTTTTTTCCAGAAAGGTTTGAAGACCTTCCTTTAAGATGTGATCCTTGGAAGAACCCAATTTTTTAGCCATTTCTTCCGCTACCTCTTCTGCTTTTGTAGGCATTAGAACCTCCTGTGAACCCAAAGAAATCA
>JAGXLQ010000117.1 GCA_018334595.1 Candidatus Bipolaricaulota bacterium
GGGAGCTAATTGTTAGCCTAACTGGGTTAAGATAATCTTAATAGCCCCGCCTAACGGCGGGGCTAACGTTTTTAACCGGGAGCGGGATTAACGTACCACTGACCCCTTGATGTTGACCTCCACATTTTCATTGCCGGGATCACTGGATTCGATCCAGATAGATCGCCTGAATGGCCCCACGCCTTCCGTTCCATGGGTCGTTGGGTCGTAGAATACTTCCAGGGTGGCCTGATCTTTTGGTTGGATCTCCTCCGACCAGAGGAGATTATTGGGGTCCATTCCGAAATTTTTACTTCTCTTTCCTGTGTAAACCAGCTGTGCTTCCGTACAACCACATGACGTCTTAATTGAGTTAAGCTTTAGTACGGACTCGCCTTGGTTTTCCAGGGAAAACTCCCTCTTCACGATTCCTCCCCCGTAATCCACGTCCCCCAGATCGTACTCTACGGGCCTCACTACGATTTCACCCGCAGCAGTACCGTTTCCTCCGATCACGAATATAAATAGTAGTGCCACCGTTAGACCTGCTGCAGCTAAAGTTCCACTGAAATAAAGGGTTTTTCTCGAAATATTCACGTTAACCTCCCGGTCTTAAAGAAAGATTTCTAGTTCTTCTGAACAGCCCAGGTGTCTCGCTATTGGGGTAGCCAATGAATGCTACCTGGCTTTTCTCTGGGCAGTGATAGACGACCCGTTTATGTCCTAATTTTACCAGAAGAAGCTATTCCCACCCCAGGGGGATAGCCCCTGGGGATAACTCGATAATAATCTTATAGTTTAAGATGAATAAATCAAGAGTAATCTCCGAATTAATGGAGAGTTAGACTTTGACTTGATGAATGTAGGGCAATGATTTAAGATTTCAATACCCCCCTGGGGTGGGATATGGTTGTCATGTTTACAAAGTTACCAAGCAAGAGAAGAGGCAATTTTTCGAAGAAGGCCGACAATCATTTTGATGGTTAACGGTGCCCCAAATCATTATGGTGTTCTGGGGTAATATCTTTGAGTTTAGTTTCGATAGTACGAAATTTAGGGAGGAGAATATGAAAGAAATTAAGAATTACGCCGTAGGAATATTTGCACTACTGGCGATATTCGACTGGACCCTACCCGCCTTAGCTCATGCGGAAGAACAGGGTTGGGGCAATCACATGCCGATGTGGGGTGGAGTCTGGGGACCGGGGCCGATGATTTTTTTCTGGACCATCGGGTTTTTGCTGATAGCGCTGTTATCCGTTACATTGATCAAAGCATTACGCGATTAGGGGCGGTACCCCCCGGTGCCGGTTGTAGGGATGGTGGAAGGCAAGAGGGGACGCAAACAAGATAGATAAGTTGGTAGGGGGTGGAAGTACCTACAAGGGAATTGTGGTCGCAGGCGAAGATGAACGAAGAAAATTACGTTGATGGGATCCTGGCTCACTACGGAGAGATCGCCCTCAAGGGCGGTAACCGGGGGTATTTCGAAGATAAGCTCGTAGAGTAAATTACATTTTTCAAGTACCCATTATTTGCAGCAAATTATGGTCAAATTTACCCACGCCACCAACACCTGTCAGTCTTCAGTAGATTGTACGTTTTCCTCTTCTCCAGCACCGACTTTCATGCCAGCCTGACCTCGGTTTCCCGAATCTGCTTTGTTCAATAGATCTTTTTCCACTTCATGCCTTAACTTCCTTACACGATCATAGAAGTTTGAGGTACTGCCCTCATATGGATGGTCTTCGTCTTCTCGACACTTCTCACACATTCTTTTGACCGGTATGTCTTCTCTAATCCACCGCTTGATGTCTTCCTTGTAGTGTTTGTCTACAATTGACTCCATGTCACTCCTTTCGTATTCTTTGTCAGTCGGTTCTTGGAGGACCCGGCGGACTGTTTTTCTGGTATGATTTGTCTGCCGGGCTATCTCCGAGATCGAGTTTCCGCAATCCTTTAAGCACTTGATCGTAGATCTTTTCACTCTCTTCAACACTTCTCCTTCACCAACTTCGGTGCCTTGGTTTTGGGTCATACTGGCACCGTGTTGGTTAAGCTTAACGGACATTCTGGAGTGGGTAAAATTTAACAATAATTTCTGGGTCACTTCTAACAATAATTTACACTCCCAAAGAGTACTCTCTTACGAAATTAGGGGTTGACTTTGTTAAGAGAGAAGCTAAAGGAGATTTATGACCAAACAATAAAGGTAGAGAAGTGGATGGCGGAAGACCTCCCATCCACTTCTATGGGGTATCTGGCTTCTAGCTTAGAAGAGAACAGGAAGGACATTGCTCAGGAGTTTCTCGATTCGTAAGATGAAGGGGCCAAAAGGTTGGACAAGTACAAAGGGGAACTATTTGCCTTCGTCCGTTCACCACCGGTCAAGGATACCAACAATACTGAAGAGCGAGCTTTAAGGCCTCGGGTGGTCAAGTGGAAGATATCCTCCAGGGCCACCAAGATATTGCCGAGGAGCGTGGTATTTGGAGAACTTGGTGTCCATAGGCTATGCCGGAAGTCAAAAGGTTAGTGTGTGTTTTGAGGTGAAGCTGGTCGGTAAGCCCGGTAGTACCGCACACCGGGTTTGATAAGCAGTGGCAGGAAACGTACTATGGACAGGACTGAGTGCACCGACGACCTACCGAAAGGAGTCGTAAACAGCTACTCCCCTGTTACTAAGGTAACGCGCTTGCCGTTGACTCTACTACTTGAAAAATGTAATTTACATGGAGGTAGAAGTGCCGGAAATGATGACGATAGGTGAGAGAAACTTTAACTTTCTTAAGCTGGGTGGAGCTATTTACGGATATATAAGACAAGACGATGATTTACTGAGGAGATTTAAGGGACCACTTCCTCGGGGTAATAGCGCACACGAGCCCATTCCGGACGAAGACTTACAGGAAGCAATAGACAAGTATTACGAATTGAGGGGATGGGACGAATACGGTCCAACTGACGCAAAATTAATCCAACTCGATATGAAAGAATTTATCGGGCTAATTCAAAGAGGTGAAATGGATGCATGAAGGCAAGCAGGCTTTGAAATCAAAGTTGACAAAAGCAGTTTCAAAATTTGATCGTGTTGATCTTGCTAACCTGCCCACACCTTTACAGAAACTGGAAAATTTGTCCAGCCATCTGGGCGGGCCCACCATCTATATGAAGCGAGATGATTTGACCGGAGGACTTACCTTTGGCGGTAACAAGACGCGGATGATGGAATTTCGCATGCCGCCTGCAGTTAGTCAGGGAGCGGATATTATCGTCACCGGGTTCGCGGTTCAATCCAATCATGCCAGACAGATAGCCGTTGCTGCTCGAAAACTGGGAATGGATGTGTTAATCGTATCACGTGGCGACCACGTCGAGAATATGCCGGAAATCCAAGGCAATTTATTTATTGATCTTCTGGCGAATGCCAGAGTTAAAATACTCGATATAGGCCCGAAAGAGCAGTCTGCGGCCATTGAGAGAGAAGTGGAGAGGCTAAAGAGTGAAGGCAGGAACCCTTACGAAACCGGTTATAGTGATGAACATCTCAGCGCAATTTCTTATGCAAACTGTTATCTCGAGCTCGAAGAGCAATTTGAAGAAAAGGAAATTAGCCCCGATTACCTTTACGTTGCCTCCGGGGGAGCGACGCAGGCGGGCCTTGTTCTGGCAAATAAGTATATTCAGTCTTCGATGGAAGTTAGAGGAATTAACATGGTTGATTGGGTGGAAGACATTCCCGCAAGAATATCCGGAATTGCGAACGAGGCGGCTGAAGAGCTGGGTCTGGACTTTCACGTGGATAAGTCCGATGTGGTAAATTACGGTGATTATCTAGGTAAGGGATACGCAAAACCTACAGAAAAGTGCATCGACGCTATAAGGACTACTGCTGGAACAGAAGGAATTTTGCTGGATCCAGTTTATTCGGGCAAGGGCATGTCCGGTTTGATAGATCATGTAGAGAATGGGCCGCTCAAACCCGATGATGAGGTAGTTTATTTACATACCGGTGGTGTGCCGGAACTCTTTTGCGAAACGGAACTATTTAACCTGGAAGACCAGATTGAACTGGGAGGCTAGGAGGCAATATATGAAACTGAAACCGAAGAGGCTGGCCGATGAGAAGTTTAGCCCCTTCGGTAGAGTACTTAGCCTTAAAAAATCTGAAGAACCTGAAGAAAGAATGCAGGATGTATTTAAGTTCTAGGTTGCTTTTAGCAACCGATCCGCTGGGGAAATAGGTTATTCGTACTGGTCGGGGGAAGAAATCTACAGGCTGGAAAAGCATCCAGGGACTCCCGAGGTTTTTTCTCCTTTGACCGGAAAATCAATAATTATCGCGTCCAAGAGCCCGGAAATGTTGACGGCATACTGGATACTTCCGTGGTGATCGGTAAAGGCCTGTGGCATAACTTGATTGCGGTCTCGGGCGAAAGCGAGATACTATCCTGGAAGCCCCGAAGAAGAAGTTTTTATGATTTGCCTGGAAAATACTAGGAGGTGATATATACGTAGAGAACCAAAGCAAGGTAGGTGAGGTGTGTCTCCCGAGGAGTGCTCTCTGTCAAAAGTAGAGGTTAACTTTGTTAAGAGAGGAGTGTAACGGTTATGACAAAGTATAGCGAGGATATAATTCATAAAACATATCAAATCGCTAACTTACGAGAACTTTCACCTTCACTCCTGTGGTGTAATTGAACCATCCTTATCTGACTTAATCGGGTTAGGCCTCGACATAGTAAATCCCGTACAAGTATTAGCGGGGATATGGACCCGGATGATTTGAGAAAAGAACGTTGTTCTCTGGGAGGAATTAATCCACAGAGGGTTTTGCTCCAGAGCACCAAAGAGGAAGCTAAGCAAGAATTTCCTAATTGAATAGATTGGTTTGACGGATTGAGCGAGGGTTACGTGATTTCCGCACCC
>JAGXLQ010000118.1 GCA_018334595.1 Candidatus Bipolaricaulota bacterium
TTTTTCATCTACGCACCTTCGGACAGTTTCGATCTTCATTCTGTTTTTACTCAAGTAAATGAAACGAGCTCATAACCGAACAAGAAACATGCCTTTAATTGAAAGCAACTATGGCAGCTTCCACCTTCACAACAAATGGGAATAAACGTAGTCACGATAAGCCTGATAACAACACCCAAAGCCACGCTACGGGGATAGATAAAGATATCGTAGCTACCAGGGATAATATCTTCCGTTTTCTCGATAAGCTATTGTAGAATTGAAGCGTCGCTATCCACTCTCAACCCCGAAATCCTCATCGCATTCGTAGTTACCCCCACCGTCATTCCCGCATCACCGAGGAGGACTGCCAGGGCAATGGTGACGTAGCCCAGAGGAACGCCAATGGCGAGTATAGCCTTGACACCCAGACTCGCGAAAATATTTTGTCTGATGACCTGCTTCGTCTTAGAGGAAAGCCTGTGCAGATAAGGTAGTTTTGACAGGTCGTCCTTAATCAGGGCTATGTCCGCTGTCTCCAGGGCGGTATCGGTCCCGGCAGCACCCATGGCTATTCCCACGTCCGCCGCCGCTAGGGCCGGGGCGTCGTTGATACCGTCTCCGACCATGGCGACCGCGCCATATTTTTCGGACAGATCTTCCACCGCTTCCACTTTTTCCCCGGGCATCAGCTCGGCCCGGAAGTCTTCAATAGAGATCTTTTCGGCTATAGCTCGGGCGGTGTGTTCGTTGTCACCGGTGAGCATTACGGTACGGATGCCGGCGGAGTTAAGTTCCTCGATTGCCCTCTTAGTCGACGATCTTATCCCGTCAGCTACCGCTATTATCCCTTCGAGCTCCGTCTCATTTGTCACCAGGATCACCGTCTTGCCTTCTTTCTGTAAACGGGGGATGGTCACATCGGTCAGGTTGAGACAGTCCCCTTTCCTGCAGAGCTTTGAGGCCTCCCTGTTTACCTCATGATTATCGCTTGAGTGATGTACGTGGCTTAGGTCAAATCCCATCTCCTCTATCAGGGAAGGCTTGCCCGCGTAATGCCTTTCCCCCTTTAAGCTAGCTGTAATGCCTTTTCCGCTTATCTCCTCAAACCCCTCGATGCCGTGGTCGTGACTTATATCGTGCTCTTCGTGGACGTGAGTGACTATCGCCTCGGCAATGGGATGGTCGCTTCTCTCCTCTACCCCACAGGCACATTTAATCACCTCTTCTTCCCTCTTGCCGTTCAAGGGGATCACGTCGGTAATCGTCAGCTCGCCTCTGGTCAGCGTCCCAGTCTTGTCAAACGCGGCCACCTGGACCTCGCTCATAGCCTCCAGGGTGGTTCCGCTCTCTATGAGGACTCCGTTTTTGGCCGCACTCGTAATTCCCGAAACGACGCTTACCGGAGTGCTAATGACAAAGGCACAGGGGCAGGCCAAGACGAGCATGGTAATACCCCGCACGAACCAGCCGGCCCAGGGCTCTGACAAAACTACTGGAGGGATGGCCGCAATGGCGACCGCAGCGACGACTACTGCCGGGGTATAGTAGGCGGAGAACTTGTTCACGAACTTCTCGTGCTTCGTCTTCTTCCTCTCCGCACTTTCTACCAGTTTAACAATCCGAGAGATGGTGCTCTCCGAAGCGGAGCTTCTGGCCTCAACCTCCAGGTAACCCTGCTGATTTATAGTTCCGGCAAATACCTCATCCCCTTTCCCCTTGTCTGCGGGAATGCTCTCCCCGGTAATGGGAGATTCGTTTATCGAAGAGCCTCCCTCGACGATCCTGCCGTCCACCGGGACCCTGCTCCCCGGCCTAATTAACACCCTGTCTCCGACGTTCACTGCCTCGGCCGGGATTTCCTGTTCCACTTCACCCCTTCGTACTACTGCAGTATCCGGAGAGAGGTCCTTTAGTTCACGCAGCGATCCCCTGGCCTTCTCAATTGAGTAGTCTTCAAGTAGCTCGGCAAAATTGTACAAAACGGCCAAGGTTGCCCCTTCCAAGAATATATGTTTTCCGCCAAATACGCTGGCTATCACCGAACCAAATATAGCTGAAGTCATCAACAGGTCGATGCTTAAGTTAAGCTTCCTCAAGGCGCGGAACCCGTTTCTTACGATGACGTTTCCCGCCACCGCTATCCCGAGCAAGAATGTTAAATCGGAAACGAGAAAGTCCGTCCCCTGCCAGGTAAATATCGCCCGGTTGAAGCCAGTTAACCCATATTTGAGGAGCAAACCGGCGAGAAGGAGGCCCCCTCCTGTCCAGGTCTTTACTGCCCTGGGGCTCGCCCAGACACCTCTGAAACCAGCTTTTTTTCTTCTCCATTTTGAGTGTCGCTCTCCAGGGTCTCGCAGGCCCGGCACGTGCCTCCGGTCTCCCTGGAGTTTTCTTCATTCCCCGGCATGGTCTATGCACTTCCGCAGGATCTTTAGGACGTGATCGTCCAAGATCCGATAGTATTTATGCCTACCTTCCTTTCGGTAATCGACCAGCCTGGTATCCCGTAACGTCTTCAGGTGGTGGGAGACGTTGGAGAAGCTCTGATCTACGGCATCGGCGATCTCGTGTACGCACTTTTCCCCCTCGGCGATTTCCAGTAAAATCGTAATCCTGGAACGATTCCCGAGGACTTTAAACGTCTCTTCCGCCACCTTGACCTGTTCTTTCATAGTTATCATGGGTAATCATAAGAATACTTGAATAGTTATTCAAGTATTCAAGTATTTATTTGGCGTAAATATTGACGTCAAGGGGTTGAATTCACCAGAACTATCAGGTAAATATTCTTATGCAAATATGTACATACAACTAACAGGTGATTAAGGTGCAGCTAGACAAGCTTGTAGGTCTCCTCAAGACCGCCTCACACCCCAAGAGGCTCCGGATTATGGCATTGCTAGCGGAGTTCGACCGGGAGGTATGTGTCTGTGAGTTCGTCGATGCCCTGGATTTACCCCAGTATCAGGTATCACAGCACCTGCGGGAGCTAAGGAACAACAACCTCGTTGAAGGCAGGAGGGAAGGTACCTGGGTGTATTATTCCTTGAGCGATGACGATTCCGCGGAGTCCAGGGGGTTAATTCAGGGGATCGTGAAACACCTGGACAGAGAGGACTACGCCAAGCAGATTGAAAGGCTTGAGGAGAGGTTTCGGAAGAGAGAAAGCGGTAAGTGTGTAATCGGATACGACGATAAGGGCTAAAAATATCATCACCAAGGAGAGTGTTTATGGACACAACGAGAGATTGCGTTGCGTTTATCTGCGTACAAAACGCAGGCCGGAGTCAAATGGCGGCTGCCTTCGCCCGAAAAATGGTTAACGAAAAGGACCTCCCCGTAGAGGTAATCTCGGGCGGGACAGATCCCGCCGACTCTGTCCACGACGTCGTCGTGGAGGCGATGTCCGAAGTTGGGTTTGACCTATCGGACAACCGACCGAGGACCGTCGGAGAAGGGAAACTAGAGGACTGCAGCTACGCCATTACGATGGGCTGCTCGGCCACGGGCGTCTGCCCGTCCGCCTGGGAGGGAACTGACCTCGAATGGAACCTTGACGACCCCGCTGAAGCAGAACTGGAAGAAGTAAGGAGGATAAGAGACGAGATCGAGGACCGGGTAGGTTCCCTGCTGGAAGAAGTAACAGAGGTATAAACCGTTTTACAAACCAATAGACCAAGGGGTTGAATCACACGAAAGTGGAAATACTGGGAAGAAGCGGATGTTCAACCTGTGAGATGCTAAAGCAAAACGTAGAAGATGTAGTCGGGAAATTGGGAAAGGCGGATGAAATAGAGGTGGCAAAATCTAGGACCCGGCGACGTTTACCGGCTACGGTGAGGTTAAGTTCAAGGGTACCGTCCCCGCCGACCGGCAATTCTGCGGCTTCCTTTCCTAAGAACTGTATATTCAAATACATTGCGGCTCAGTTAGTTATTTAACCGGCCTGACAGGACGGGTGACGGCGTCGCTGGAATTCTGGATTACGATACGCTGAAGATAACCGTTATCTGCTCGGGGTAGTCTTGGCAGTTATTTACATCAGGACCTCCCTCCCCCCGGAAAAGATCAGGGACTTACTCAAGGGCAAAAAGCACTGATTGGTTACGTACTGGCCGGAGCCCTCGGGACTCGCTCCTGTTACACAGTTCCGTTGTTTCTGGATTTTGTCGGTGTGGGGTCCCGTTCCGCATGACCATCACCTTTCGTACCGTCTCCCCAATGGTCAACACCACCACGGTTTTCGTCCTGTTCAGCACGCTTGGCTGGGAGCTGACGCTTGCCTGCGTGCGGGGAGGGTTGACATTCGGTATCATCGGCGGGAGTCGATTGAAGCAGGTTCGAACGGTACGGGGCAGACTTCGACTTCGCAGCTAATGGAGATAATCCGGATTCCGGTTAAGTCGGCCAAAGAGAGACTTCATGAAGTATACGTCGATGCGCAAGAAATTGTCGGCCGGGTCTTCCCCGACGTGGTAATAGGTGTCGGGCCGGGAGAGGCGATACACGGTGGCTCCACGGAAGATTTCATCGGAAATACGCTCCGGGGAGGGTTGGCCGTACCGGCACGGTCCTGGGGTCCATATTACCATGACCTTTTAGCGTGACGAGGTGGGCTCCGGACCCTCAACTACTAAGCTCCCGGAGCCCACCTCCTCCATTATTGAAACCAGTTCAACCCTGGCTATGCTTCCTTTTTTTCGGTCCCCAACCCCCGTTACCTTTTTCGGCCATCATTATCCCAGGAGGTAGAAGTTAAGATGACAGACCCCCTTGCAGTTCTGCCTCTACCCCATCGAAGTCCTGTTGGTTGTCCCTTATCTCGTTCGCCTCGCCCTGTATGACTC
>JAGXLQ010000119.1 GCA_018334595.1 Candidatus Bipolaricaulota bacterium
AGAGACTATCGATCTTAGTTCTTCTTATTGCTAGCATGCTGGTAAGCGGTGTCGTCGTATCGGCGCAGGAGAGCGCAGTAGTAGACGCGGTAGATTCCTTTCTGCACGACATAAACGAGCAGGGGTTCTATATCGTCCAGCCGAACGATGTAAACACGCAGATGAAGGTAAGGCCAAATCTCTACATCCTCGACGTGCGGACTCCTTCCGAGGTAGAAGAAGGAATCATTCCGGACGCTCACACCATCAGGTTAAGCGAACTCGCTAAGAGCCTCGATGAACTTCCAGAAGGCAAGGGAACGACGATGTACGTCTACTGTAAAGCAGGCACAAGGGCGGCCTACGCAGTTGCAGCCCTTCACACGCTTGGCTACACAGAGGCGTATAACATCGCAGGAGGCTTCACCACGTGGAAGGACCAAGGACTACCAGTTGAAACACCGTAACTGTAACTAAGTAGTACGAAATTGCTGAAAAACGAAAACAGGCTTCTCCGGAAAAGGAGAAGCCTGTTTTCTCGTCTAAAATTACTTCTACCTTATTCCTCCTTGGGAAAATACCAGTGATACAACAACCCCATGTCAGAAGGAAATAACGCCACTCGATCTCCGTTCTTAATCGTTTTTGTAATCGCTGAATACTTCCTGTTTACAAAAATGTGACTGACGTCGGACTCCTCTAGGCCAAGGACGTCTAACAACTGCGTGACTTCAGCAGACGCATCAAAATCGTCCAATTCCAAAACACCGATACTCTCAGTCATGGAGTCCTTTCGAACCGCTAAGTCCCGCAGATCCCCATAAAGCTTGACCGTGACGGACATGGGCTCATCCTCCCCCGACGGGGGGAAAAATCGCCACGGAGTCACCGTCGTTTAACTTCGTGGAAAACCCATCGAGAAAACGGATGTTCCTCCCGTTGACCATGACGGTGACACCCTTTTTCAGCGGAAACCGGGATTCACTTTCGTCGAGAATTTCGCCCTGGAGTCCTTCGTATTCGCAGAGGACGTCTTTAAATAGCTCGCCGACGTCACCCGCACAGAACCGGGCGACCGGAACCCCGGCCTTGTCACGGAAGCTAGCGAAGAACTTGACCTTAATTTCCATCTATTTTGCCCATCCTCATCGGGTAAGTTATGACAGTACCTCGTCCAACACTTCATCCGACACGTCGAAGACGTCGTTGTGAGGAGGTAGTTCTTCCTCTCTCATGAACTCGGGCAGCCTATCGTCTTCCTTTGTAAACCCAGCCTGTTTGTTAAACTCCCGTTCCACGTCGATTACGCTCTTACCAATTTCCGGTATGTCGTCAACGGTCAGATCAGCTCCAAGCACGCCGTTTACCTCTTCGACCATTCCTTCGAGACCCTCGGGGATATCAAGAACAGCAAATGCGGTAAACAGACAGTGACCGGTGGTGTCGATGACTGCAGTACTGTACTGTAGGTTCCTGGAAAGTTCCGCTTTCTCCGGGCTGAGGGGGTCGAGGTCTCCTCCTACACCCATTATCTCAGTGGCAATAGCGTAGCCAGCGGTATGGTCGGCTCCCATCGGCGTCGTTGCGTAGGTCGTCCCGATTCCCTTTATCGCGCGCGGATCGTACGCTGGCATCGCCTGGCCCTTGACCGTAGGGATACGAGTTACCCCAAAGGCATTGCCCGTGAACTCCGTCCCGTTTACCAGTATTCTTCCCAGAGGAGTTCCTTCTCGTATTTCGTCCATCATCTCCAGCGCCGCTCCCTCGTCCCCGAAGTCGGCTACTCCACCTTCCATGGCAACGGCGATAGTATTTCCAGCCTCTATGGTATCCATTCCCAGGTCGTTGCACTGACGGTTCAGTTCTCCAATAACGTCCAGGTCATAGATTTCACAGTTGGGACCAAGAGCCCAAACCGACTCGTACTCAATAACTCCCATCGGCTCTTTCCCGTCTTCTTTCGTCCAGGTTTCCGAACAGCCAATTAGACATCCAGGGCTACATCTGTGAGGCCTCTTACCTTCCCGCTCCTCAATCTCTTTAGCCTTAATCTCACCTGAGACCTTCGATGCCCTCTCGTCCGAACCACGGGAGAAGTTTCTATGGGGAAGCCCCCCGGCTTCATTTATTATGTTCACCAGAACTCCTGTACCGTAGCTGTTCAGTGCGCCGCCCGGCTTGGTTACGTCGTGGGACGTTAACGCGTTCGCGAGCTTCTCCCTTCCCCGATCGAACGCCTGTTTATCCTCTATCTCTACCCCGGGTGCACCCTCGTCATCGACAAAGATAAACTTCAATCCCCTGGTCGCCATTACCGCTCCAAGTCCACCCCGACCGGCGTAACGGCTCGGCATTCCTTCCATGTCGTTAAAGGCAATCCCCGAGTTGTGGCCGGAAAGTTCGGCAGATTTACCGACACCCGCAATGCCGATCTCTTCTCCAAACTCTTCTTCAATTTCCTCGTATACTTCGTAGAGCCCTTTCCCTGACCACTTGTCCGCGTCGACAAGTTCGGCACCGTCAGCATCCAGCCTCAGAGCCTTATATCCTGACTTTACCGGGCCACCCTCCACGATGATTGCTTTGATCTCGAGCTTGGCAAGTTTCTGGGCAAAACTCGTCCCAGCATTTGCTTCCTTAATGCCTCCGGTAAGAGGTGATTTTGCGCCAACGGAAATGCGGCCCGACGTCGGGGCCACGGTCCCCGTGACTATTCCTGGAGCAAATACTACTTTGTTATGCGGTCCCAACGGATTACAGGTCGGGTCGACTTCATCGAAAACGATCTGTGAGGTCAAGCCCCTCCCACCTAGTGCCACGTAATCTTCCGAGACCTCTTCAACATCGATCTGGTCGTTTTTTACGTCAACTCTCAAAATTTTTCTCGACATATGTTACCTCCCATGTGAGAACTTGTATTACCGTCCTCCACATAATTTTATTGGATCACTTTCTTCACGGCAAATAGATGTTTACACCATTAACAAGGGATATGATAAGGCAAAATAGTTAGAGGGTTCTTTATTTGAAAAAACGCTGACTCCCCGGTAAACTAACTTTAGTTAATGAATTAAGTAAGTGATATTATGGTAGAGTTATCGCACCCAGACAACCTGGAGACCGTCAGCAGAGAACTAATGAGAAACCTCAATACCAGAGCAATAACGACGGTCCTATTCAACCGGGGAAAGACGTCACGAGCCGAACTCGCCAGACAAACCGGGCTTACTCAGGCCACTATATCAAACATCACGGCAAAACTCGTGGAATCAAGGCTCGTAGAAGAGGTCGGCGAGGGCCAATCTACAGGGGGCCGCAAACCCACCCTGATAAACATAAACAATAACTACGGCTACGTCGTTGGGGTTAAGATAGAAAAGAACTTCGTCTTGACCAGTTTGTTCGACCTCAGGGTCAACCTAATCGACAGACGGGAGACGCGCTTCGACGGAGTACCTTCTAGTGAAGACGTCGTCGAGCTGATCGAGGACGAGGTATTAAAATATGATTCTAATTACAACGTAATTGGGATTGGAATCGGGGTATCGGGGCTTATCTCCGATTCGGGGGAAATCTTTTACAGCCCCATACTTAACTGGAAAAGCCAGAAACTCGGTGAGCCCTTGGAGGACGATCTAGCGATTCCCGTGTTGATCGATAACGACGTGAACGCGTTTACCCTAGCGGAGGGTTGGTTTGGAGCAGGGAAAGATTTTCGTGACTTTTTATGTGTAACCGTGGGCGAGGGAGTGGGAGCGGGCATTGTTATCAATGGTTCATTGTATCGAGGTTCTCTTGGCGGCGCGGGGGAGATCGGCCATACGACGCTTGACCCAGATGGCCCCCGTTGTCGTTGCGGCGAGAGTGGCTGCCTGGAGGCGCTTGCTTCTGATTACTTCTTGGTCAACGAGATGGAAAAGGAAGGATTTAGCGAGTGCCAGGTCGGTACGCTGATAGAAGAAGCCCAACAGGGAGATAAACTCGCCCGGGAGATCTTCTCTCGCATGGGGCACAACCTGGGACTGGGTATAAAAAACCTCGTGAATACATTGAACCCGGAGGCAGTCCTACTCGGAGGAGAACGACTGGACGCGGCTGAGTTCTTTATCCCGTCGTTGAAGGAAGAAGTTCTTAACCACTCGTTCCCTCAGGAGGCACGGAAGTTAGAAATAGTCGCCGCGCAATTAGGCAAAAAGGCCTGGCTAATGGGGGCAGCTATACTCCCAGTAAGGGACTTTTTCAGCCTCCCACTACATAAACGGAGGGAGGGAAAGGCCGAGGACAACACAAGCTTGAAAGGTCTTGTAAAGTAACAATCTGACTCGAGAAATTGGAGAAGTCATGGTTATGAGAGCTCACAGCCCGAAAATTTCTTTCTTGATAGCTGTGATGGCGATACTGTTAGTAACATCTTCCGGACAGGTTTTCGGTGTCGACAAAGAGAAGGCGATCGAACCTTTAAATCTGGCGATAATCTGGCACCAGCACCAACCACTTTACAAGAATGCCGCGACGGAGTTCTACGAACTCCCGTGGGCGAGGGTTCACGCAGCCCAAGAGTACTACGACAGCCCGTTAATATTAACAGGGCACCCTGATATAAGAGTGACATACAACCTGGTCCCGTCCTTGATAGACCAGATCGAGGACTACGGCGAGATCACCAGCGAAGAAAGGGACAAAGGAGGAACCTACAATTTCATCGGGGCGACCGATCCCCACCTGGAACTTGCCCTCGCCAACCCGGCAGAACTTACCGAGGAAGAGAGGGAAACAATTGAGGAGGAGTTCTTCTGGATAAACCCCTATCCCCTCGACGATGATGGAGACGACCCTTACTTCTTTTC
>JAGXLQ010000120.1 GCA_018334595.1 Candidatus Bipolaricaulota bacterium
TGGCTGCACTCACTACGGCGCGGACGGTAGGTCGGCCTTTTCTGCTTTCTCCGTACAGCCAGTGGACACGACAGCTGCCGGGGATGCTTTTGCGGGTGGACTAGCGGTAGCCCTGGGAGAAGGGAAGACGATCGAGGAATCGATCCCCTTCGCCTCCGCCGCCGGGGCGATCTCGACTACCCGGGAAGGGGCTCAGCCGTCTCTACCGGGAAGAGATGAAGTCCTGGAGTTCCTGAAGGGAGAGACAAACTATGAGGTAAGTACCACTTTTTTTACGGGTGAAACAGATGAGCAAAGGAAACAAAAACAAGACCTCTAGGGGGGAAGGACCCCTCGTAGAGATGAAGAACATCACAAAAAGGTTTGGCGGGCTGACGGCGCTTAACAACGTCGACCTAGACGTGGATTACGCGGAGGTAGTCGGCCTGGTGGGAGACAACGGCGCGGGGAAGTCCACCCTTATCAGCATCCTCGCCGGCGCCCTGAGGCAAAACGAAGGGGAGATCTTGTTCAAAGGGGACGATGTTGAGATCCGCAGCCCGGAGGAAGCAAAGAAGCTGGGGATTGAGACCGTATACCAGGACCTCGCCCTGGCGGACAACATAGACGTGGCAGGCAACCTCTTTCTCGGACGAGAAGAATACAGGTTTTCCTTCGGCCCCCTCAGGTTTCTGGACAAGGGTGAAATGGAGGAACGGGCCCGAGAGATACTCGAGGTGTTAAACATCGGATTTGACTCGATGAGGACGAAGGTAAGAAACCTCTCCGGAGGTCAAAGGCAGGCGATAGCGGTGGCCAGGTCTATCTTTACCGAACCGGACCTGGTCATCCTGGACGAGCCGACGGCTGCCCTGGCCGTCGAGGAATCAAAGCGGGTCTTGCAACTCATCGAGGACCTCCAGGACCAGGGTATATCCGTGATCTTTATCAGTCATACGCTTCAGGAGGTATTCTCAACGGCGGACCGGATAGTCGTGTTGAATCAGGGGAACAAAGTAGGTGACCTAAAGCCGGATGATACCGACGTCGATCAAGTCATCAAGCTCATGATAGGGGGCAGATATGAATCTCAGCCTCAAGGCTAATGACTGGAGAACGGCCGTCGCAAACTATGGAATCTTCATCGGCTTCTTCGGCCTGATAGTCGCCCTGAGCCTGATCACGGACAGGTTTCTTACCGTAAGAAACCTGCTCAACATAGCCGAGCAGGCATCATTGATTTCGATAGTCGGCATCGGAATGACCTACGTGATTCTCATGGGGGAGATCGACCTATCGGTTGGCTCTCTCGTCGCGTTTACCGGTGTCATAACCGCGGGTACGCTGACCGGAGGAATCCCCCTACCCCTGGCTATCCTTATCGGGCTGGGAGCGGGATTTGCGCTCGGGTTGATCAACGGCCTTATTACGGTCTACGGGGAGATACCCTCCTTCATCGTCACGCTGGGTATGCTTTCGGTCGCCAAGGGGTTAACCCTCCTCTACACGGGGGGTAAGCCGGTCTGGGGTTTCGGCGAGGCGTTCAAATTTATCGGGGGCGGCAAGCTGGTTGGAATACCTCTACCCGTCATCATCTCCGCCTGCCTGTATATTCTGGCAATTATTGTCCTCAATACCACCCAGCTAGGGAGATACATCTACGCCATAGGGGGGAACCAGAGGGCGGTCCGTCTGGCCGGGGTCAAGGTGGAACGGATCAAGACTATGATGTTTGGACTGTCGGGTTTCTTCGCGGCGACAAGTGGAATCGTCCTCGCCTCCCGTCTGGCATCGGCACAACCGACTGCCGGGGGTGGCTGGGAGTTAGACGCCATTGCGGCGGTGGTCCTGGGCGGGACGAGTCTGTACGGGGGAGAGGGTAGACTGGCCGGTACGCTGGTCGGCGCACTTATATTCTCCGTGATTAACAACGGCATGATCCTGACTGGAATTCCGACTTTTTTTCAATACGTGGTCAAGGGGGGAATAATCATTCTCGCCCTGTTGTTGGACAAAAAGTTACGGCAGTCATAGCGGCTGCCAAAATTAGGTTCATCTTTACAGGAGGTGACCTCCAGTGAAAGCAGGAGGTATTAAGCTGTTGGTAGTAGGACTATTGGTCTCAGTTCTGTTAATCGGTGGTATGGCCGGGGCAGTTATGGCCGAGGACTACACGCTGGGTTTATCCATTTCGACGTTGAACAATCCATTTTTCGTTACGCTCCGCGACGGCGCCAAGAGTGCCGCGGAGGAGGTTGGCGTAAATATCGTCGTGGCAGACGGCCAGGACAGCGTCTCCAAGCAGATATCCGACATAGAAAACCTCGTCTCCCGGGGTGTTGATGCCCTGTTAATCAACCCAACTGACGGGGAAGCAGTAGTTCCCGCAGTTGAGGAAGCAAACGAGGAAGGTATACCGGTATTAGCTATCGACCGGGGTATCGCCGGTGGGGACGTAGCCCTCTATGTCGCCTCAAACAACGTTACCGGCGGGAAGATGGCGGCACACTACACGGCTGCCAGGCTGGCCCTGGGGGGCAAGATAGTCATGCTCGAGGGAATCCCGGGGACCTCCGCGGCAAGGGAACGTGGCAAGGGCTTCACCGACGTTATGGACACCCTGCCCGATATCGAAATTGTTACCTCTCAACCGGCTGGGTTCGCTCAGAACGAGGGTTACGAAGTCATGCAAAACGTCCTCACGGCACAGCCGGAGATAGATGCGGTATTTGCGCAGAACGACCTGATGGCTCTGGGAGCGCTGCAGGCGATCGAGGGGGCAGGCCGGACCGACGAGATGTTCGTCGTCGGGTTCGACGCGGTTGACCCCGCAATCGAGGCAATCGGCCAGGGGCGCATGTCCGCCACCATTATGCAGCAACCCGGCGTAATGGGTGCGATGGGAGTCAAGCAGGCGGTACAACTACTCAACGGGGAAATCTCAGTGGAAGAGGGCGAAATGAAGTTCGTCCCCGTACCGCTCAAACTCATCACCCAGGACAACCTGGACCTGGCGAAGTAACTGTCGAGTTGTATCAACAGGCGGGTGCGGTGAACCGCCCCCGCCTGTTTCTTACTCCCTCGCCGTCCCGACGGTGGGGCTAGATCCTCTCCCAGACCTTCTTTACCCGCTTACCCGTCTTCTCGATAACGGGTTTCATCTCCTCCCTATCGGCCATCCCAGTTTCCCCAGCTATCTTCATAATGGAGACGTGCCCGGCATAAACCTCCCCGTCCTTCTCGTAGACGACAAACGAACAGGGCATTAGTGTCCCCACATCGACCGAAACGTCCAGTGCACTACAGGCAAGGTCCGCCCCACAGGCGAGAATCGTCGTGTACTTAAGCGGGTACTCGTCAAGGCCCAGACTCCTCTTGACCACGTCGGATATCGACTTCTCCATCAATATCGAGAAGTCTTCAGATACGGCGTCCCTTACGCGCTCTACTCCTTTTTCGTAAGAACAGTCCAGTTGTTTCTTAAGAACGTCTACCATGTTATCACCACTCTGTCTGCGTCAATTGATATCCAAGCTTAGGTAAGATCCCCGGAAATTTCTAGCAGGGACCGGCTCATTTCTTCAAGCTGAAAATACGAGTCAGTTGGTAGTTCCAAGACGAACCTGAAGGGCTCCTCGGGGACGTGGACCGGACAGTCGTCGGACCGGCAGGGCTCCATGACGACGCTCTCCACCAGCCTTCCCACCTTGGAGAAGAACCCTATCTGGAGCGCAATTTCCGTGTCCTTCATCCAGAACCCGCTACGGACGGGCTCGGGAAATAGGAATACCATTCCGTCAAGAAAACCAAGGGACGAGACATGCTGAAGTCCCTGGCTCCAGCGAGACCGATTATCAGCCAGACCGACAGTGAGGAACTCGCCGGCAAGCCAGACTCCCGTCACGGGGAAATCCTCTAGCGGCTCAGGTACCTCGACGGCCGACCTCAACAAATCATCGAGGCCGACCTTCTCCCGGAACAGAGCTTGTTTCCACCCCGGAAAGAGTCCGTCCAGAGCGAGGCCTTTGACCGCACCCATGGCGGCCAGTTTATCCCTGACCGGGGTCGGCCCCGACAATTCCGATGACAGCTGGTCGAGGAGGCCTGAAAGAACCTCCTCTGCCGGCTCGTAATCCACCGGGCCCCTCCGGCCGTCGCGATTGGCTTCTAGGACGGTCATCGTTCCTGCGTAGCGGGCTGTACCTTCAACCCATTGAGTTTGCGCCTCGAACGCTTGCGCTTCCAAACCTATACCCGAACCCTCGTCTATTACTCGAAAATACTCCCGCAGAACTTTCCTCTTTGCGGGTAAACCCTCAGTGCTTGACGCCCTGCTCAGCGCCCGACCGGCCCGACTAATTCGGGCATCCCAGTTTTCCGAACCGCGAAGGTCCTCTTGGACCGCGGAAGGGTCTCCGGTAAAACCAAACGAGGGGATCCCTTCCACCCCTCCCAGGGTTGACAGCTGATAGGCGTGAAATCCCTCGTGTACCAGCGCTTGAACGTATTCCGCCCGGCTCAGATTAAAGTTCTCCACGTGGGCAAAAGAGTTGGCGTATTCCTCGAGGCGGTCCCTGGCCGAAATGACCACGGTGAATTCGCCCCCGATCGACAGGCTCGTCGCCACCGGACCGCGGAGCAAGCTCCCCTCTTTTACGTAAAGTCCGGCTTCAGGGTCATCCTTGTGGAAACCATCGGGGGGATTCTCCCCGCCTATCAGATAGGTTACTTCCCCGGTTTGCACGGCATAGGGGGGAAGAATGTCGCCAAACCCGGTCCAGACGCCCTCGCCGTAGGTGGATATAAGGTTTCGGGCTTCCT
>JAGXLQ010000121.1 GCA_018334595.1 Candidatus Bipolaricaulota bacterium
CCTTCGGAGCCAGCGACCGCCAAGAAGAAATCGAAACGATCAAGGACTTAGACCTCGGTGAATACAAATTAAGCGACTTCAAAGTTACCCGCGATGGCGACGTTTTGGTAGTCACCTACAAAATTTCAGCGGAAGAAACGCTCAAGGGGGAGAAGGTCTCGAAAAAGCCTACGCCCAGGCTGAGCGTGTTTATCAAGACGGGCTCCGGCTGGAAGTGGCTGGCGCACGCCAACCCATCCTGATCCAACGAGATATAGGCTCCGTTATTCTAGTGTAAACGCCAAAGGTTCGAAGCTTGTAAAAGAATAGAGTTCTAATTGTCAATTGGGGGGCAGGCTCCTGCGCTGACTATGAGAGGCTGCACCCCTTGACGGAGAGAGTTTTAGGAGGTGAGGCAACCGTGAAGTGCGCTAAGAACCTTAAGGTAACGACCATGATGATAATTGCCCTGTTGTTGTCCACAGCACCCGCCTATGGAAAGCTGGCGGACGTGTTGGCCCTGGACTGCGGCGAGGATGCGATCCTGTTGAAGGAAGGCGGGGATCATACTTACCCGCCAAACGAACAATGCTGGGGCTGGTACCGGGGACACCTATACCCTGTTTCCTACAGTGTAAGAAGTGTAGAGAGGATAGTTGAAGAGCCGATTAGGGTGAGCGGGGTCTCCGCTCGCATCACCGGGGGTCCCTCAGAGCTAAACAGGAGCATAACGGGCTTCAAGCTCCAGGTGCTGCCCACGATGGGCGTCGTGGATAAGGGTCGCGGACTAACCGCTATTCAGCCGGAAAGCGTGTGGAAAACGCTGTCGACCTTCTCCGCACCGTGCGCTTCCGGGGTGGAGGTTCTGGTACACTGGGAGGGCACACCAGTAGAAGCCGAGGCAATCCGAGTAGTCGCCCCAGAAAGCCATTACGTCGACAAGTCCGTCCTTTGGGTGGAGCACGAAAGAACTTAGGCTACGGGATTTCGATCTCTCGTCCCGCTCCACCTTGGACGTACCGATCTGGGTACATGCTCTTTATCTCCGACTTGCGCTTGGTACAGTGGGTCGCACAGATGAACTTCAGCCTGTCTAGAGAAGAGGGCTTCGTGGCGTGAAGGCCACCGATGATCCCATAGAGTTCGCCGAACTTAGAAGCCGTATCAAGGATATTCCTCATACTGGGATGTGAACAGCCGGCGATAACGACGATTCCCCTTTCCGTCTCCAGGCAGAGCGATTGCTCTATACCTTCTAATTCACCGGTAGTATACACCCCTTTGTGAAGTTTTGCGGGTCCGACTAACGTCTCCGCCCCTTCCACCCTCACCGGCGGGCGAAAAGAGGGCGGTGACCAAATTTTCACGTTACTGTTTTCGCCGAGGAATAACGGGAGGCCGCCGGTATGGTCATGGTGATTGTGTGAGATAAAGACCTCATCGATTTCCTTGGGCTCGATGCCCAGGTCTCTCATGTTCGAAAGGAGGATAGAGCCGTTTGCACCGGTATCGAACAGTATTTTACGCCTTCCATATTCGACCACGCCCGCGAATCCCCAATCGCTGTTTAACCCACCCTTGTACGTCGTGTTGTCGTAAACGATGGTAACTCTCATCTTCCCACCCCTCAATATTCATGAGACTGTTATTAACTTTCTCCGGACGTTCAACGCCTTCACAACGACTGACCGCGCCTTCCAAAGATACCGGATCGGTAAGAAAAGATAGAAGAATGTATTGATATATATCTAGTTGAAGTGTACACCTCCTCAGACCACTCCGCAAATCCTACTTTTTGCTGGACAAGGGGGCAATTATCGGTCCCGCCCGATATTGATGCTATACCCCCTAGTTATGTTCCTAGAATGTATCACCCAGGGCAGAAAATTTTTCAAATAAGGTTATACTATTATTAAGAGCAGTAAATTAGAACCGGAGTTCGGCTCGTTGGACGCAGACTCATTCAACAGCAACGGAAGCCGGGAAGACAACTGGCACTGGCTAACCAGTTCGTATCATTACGCTGAGTGGAAGTGGAACCGGTGGTCTACGTCGCCCGACAAAGCCTATATCAACTTCTCGCTTCTGGTCAGCAATCGACGGGACGGTAGCAGTGGTTACGAATCCACACTCGAGGTGAAGATCCTGAACCGACTCGGAAGCGTGGTGGAAAGGGGAGAGGTTAACCTGACCAACCCCTTCAAACCCGATTTCCCCGGAGATACAGACGGAGTCGGCTACCAGGCCCGTGGAGTTTACAAAATACGTAACGACTCACGGATTCAAGAGGGGTTCACGGTCAGAATCGAGTGGCCACCATGAGGATGACAGAAACGTAATTGGAGCCCAACAGCCCTCGGCGTTTTTTGCATATAACAACTAGAGGACAAGTGGACTTAAAAACAAACAGGTGGTTGATAAGCTAATCGTCACCGAGAGACAATAAGTAATGAAGGGAGATGAACCTTCTAGGTCATCTCCCTTCATCCAACCCTTAATGGTTAACCCGATAGCGTTATTTCCCTTTAGCTTTGGATTTACCTGGGTTATCGGACGGGTCCTTACGACCCTTATCTTCGTCGTCGTCGTTGTCCGGTCTGCCTGGATTATCAGGCCGACCAGTTTCGTCTGGCCTGTTCCCTTGCGATTTGCTCGCGTCCGCACTGGAGACCTCGTTCTGGTTACCGGGGTGGTCCGGCCGACCAACTTGATCCCCAGGGCCACTGTCTTCAGGCTTGCCGGTGTTTTTCTCCATACCTCCATCAGAACGAGCCTCTGGATCTTTTCCCCCAAATCCGTAAGGGGGTTCGCCGGTCTCAGGAAGTTCGTACGCTGTCCTGATCGACTTTATAACCAATCCCGGTGGCATATCCTTGTCTACGATATTTTCCTCCAGATCAGCAAATATCGTAAGAAACCTATCAATGCCCAGGACTCCCGCCTTAACGGCGTTGGTTATGGAAACCAGAGTACCAGGGGGCACACCCGCATCTATCAGTCTCTTTGAATCCGCCATCAAACTATCCGTCTGGCCGTTCTCGACCTCCATATCCGCGAAATTCGCTTCGAGGGCTTCGAACACTCCCTCCGCCATGCGCTTCGAGGGAGTTTGAGTGTCTTCCTCCCGGGCATCTAGGGCGGGAGCACTCACCCCAACAAAAATCAGGGACAGCGAGACAATAGCCAAAACTAGATACCGTCGCTTACTACAGAGCACGTTCAAACAGACCACCTCCCCGAAAGTTGGCCATAAATGCCTTCTAATGTAATCAAACATAATGGAAATGGATGCCTTTATCAAACAATATAGTCCATCAAATACATAGTAAGGCCCGGCGTCGCCAGACATAAACTGAAGACAAACTGTCGTGAAGAAGTGAAAGGGAAGGCAGGTCAAAGGGCCCGAATATCTACGGATGTCTCTGTCGACCTCGTACCGATTACAGCGTGAGGTATTTCTGGTTATCGAGAATGGAACACCGGGCACGGCCGGAATGACACTGGGTGGTGACCGATGCTAACCATCACCCCGGAGGAGGTCTGAGAAAAGTACTGGTCAAGGAGGTCAACTCGTCCGCCTGGCAATTATACCCGGCTCTAGGCCCCCGCCATGTGGGGACAAGTGGTACGATACGCCAATTGCAGGATCGGTCTTTAAGCCGGCAAACCGTCCATCGGTTCCCTTTTTTGGAACCCGTCGGAGCGCCACCACAACGGAAAGTCCATTCTGTTTGAAAATCAAACCAGATAAGGGTAACTTTGTTATTACGGTCCGGAAAAATTATTAGGACAACAGCGAGGTGAGCTATCTTGACGGAAGTCCCCGAGGTAGAACTAAATACTGGTAGCATGATGCCCATGGTCGGTTTTGGCACGTGGGATCTTCGTGAAAAGACGACGAGTTCGGTGGCAAACGCCCTGGATTTAGGCTATACACATATTGATGCCGCAGAAGGATACCTTAACGAAGACCAAGTGGGTAAAGCTTTGAAGGGTTACGACAGAGAAGATCTCTTCATTACTTCAAAAGTGTTGCCCGGCAATTTGAACTACGGGAGCGTCGTAGATGCCTGCAACCGCTCGCTTGACAAACTGGGTACTCCGTATTTAGATCTGTACCTGATTCACTGGCCAAACCTTGCCATCTCGCTGCGGGAAACGCTCCACGCGTTTAAGAAATTATACGATTTAGGGAAGGTAAGGAACGTCGGCGTCAGCAACTTCAGCATCTACGAACTGAAGATCGCTCGTAGGATCTCTGAAACCCCGATCTCGGTGAACCAGGTACAATTTCACCCCTGGTATCACGACGAAGAGCTTCTCAGTTACTGCAAAGAACAAGGGATACAACTGACTGCGGCCGCCCCGTTCGCCCGGACCGCGGTATTTGACGACCCGCTAATAGTCGAACTGGCGAAAAAATACGACAAGACGCCCGCACAGATAGTATTGCGGTGGAGCCTACAGAAGGGGGTCGTTACGGTACCCAGGTCGAGTTCCAGGGAGCATATAGAAGAGAACCTCCAAATATTCGACTTCCAGCTAGAAGACTCCGAGATCAAGAAGATAGATGAGATCCCCAGAGAGCAGGGGTGTGACTACGAGATAAGTCTGGACGACGAGGTATTCGGAATACCTTCTTGATCTGCTCCGGAGGGGCTATCGCCCCTCGGAAACTAACCATTTATCCAAAGCGAGCCGCGCTAAGGTACAAACTCTGATTAGTGGAGGACTGACCTCAAAAAAAAGGGTTAGTTCAGGGCTAAAATGATAAACCCTGCCGGACTACAG
>JAGXLQ010000007.1 GCA_018334595.1 Candidatus Bipolaricaulota bacterium
CACAACCCAAAAAGCACAGGAAAGCAGCAGCCCAGAAAGACCAGAAAAGGGTTAAGACCATCGCAGCAACTGTCATAGGAACTACCTCCTTTGGACTTTGACTCAACATTAATATACATCGAATTATTGAATCTGTCAAGTATTAGACAGGTGGGGGGAAGAGAGTAGTGGGAGGAGCGACGGGAATCGAACCCGCAACAACTGGGACCACAACCCAGTGCTCTGCCTTTGAGCTACGCTCCTCACGAAAGCGCGCCTGGGAGGATTCGAACCCCCGACTTGCGGCTTAGAAGGCCGCTGCTCTGTCCAGCTGAGCTACAGGCGCCTGCCTTGGAGCGGAAGACGGGAATCGAACCCGCAGCCCCTGGCTTGGAAGGCCAGTGCTCTACCGTTGAGCTACTCCCGCAATTGTAGTCTGGTCGGAGAGGCCGGATTCGAACCGGCGGCCTCAGCGTCCCGAACGCTGCGCGCTGGCCAAGCTGCGCTACTCTCCGGGACAATTGCCCAATATTATAACCAGAAGTCAGTGATTATCCAACCTTGAAAGGGGAAAATAGGTAAACGAAGGTCAGCTTTCTTGCTTTTTCCAGAGCTTATCGAGAATGCCGTTGATAAACTTTGGCGCGTTTTCCGTCCCGTAATCTTTTGAGAGCTCAATGGCCTCGTTAATTACAACCTCTACAGGTGTCTGGCGATAATAGATAAGCTCGTAAATTGCCATCCTTAAGATGTTTCTATCCAGCACGGCAAGCCTTTCTACTTTCCAGCCCCTGGTGAAGTTGGTGATCAACTCGTCTATCTCTTCTCTTTTCTCCAGGGTCCCGTAGAAAATGTTCTCGATGAAACTCTTCTGGTCGCCTAGGTCCTCCCCGGAAAAGTCATCAGCGCCCTTACCCACTTCCCTGTTGATGAATTCTTTTCTATAGAGGGCCTTTAGGATTATTTCTCTCGCTTGCCGTCTCTGCATCGCCGGTCATTCAAAGAACAGGGAGAAAAGTTCTCTAAGTTTGGCCTTGACCTGTTGACCCGCCTCGATGTACATTCCAACAAGGTAACCGAGTAAGCTAAGACCAATGATAAGTAGAACGAGTTTCCAGTTTAGAAATATAAACAGAAGAGCAATGACAAAACCTACGAGAGCCCCAACTACTCGGGTGCTAATATTCATCGTTATCTCCCTCTAGTCTAACCTTTTCAGAATCTTCCTCCGTGGGAACTTCACCTTCGTGTTCTTTCTCCGGTGTTTCTGGCTTGGATTGAATACCTCGAGTATAAAAATCCACCCTCCCCACGGTTAAGCCCGTTCTTTCGTGTATTTCTTTTCGCAGAACGTTTTGTACCTCTTCCCCAAGTTTTCCGATGTCCGACTTCGACTCGACCTTTGCTTTTATGGAAATATGGATACCGTCAGTTGACTGGGTAAGGGTCGTGGTAAACGAGGGTAATTCCAGTTCGTTTTTCAGGATCTCGTAAACCAGCTCCTTAACGGCGTAGCTTGAGATGTTGATGTCTCCGAACTCGCTCTCCTGAACAAATGACTTGTTCCTCCGGAACAGGACGATGAAGCTACGCACGAAATAGAACCCCACTACAGCAGACATACTACCCATCCCGTAGAAGAGAAGAACTCCAATTCTGCTGTGCAGGAACGAACTCACGTTGTAATTGTCGAAGAATCCGAACGCGTAACTGATAAAACCTAACGCAACAAGGAGCCAAATTAACGCAAAGAGAAAATAGAAAAATAACAATGACTTGTTCTTTAAGCTGTTCACGGGTATTACTCCTCGAGTTCTTCGAGCTCTTCTTCCCCCTCAAACATCAAGGCGGCGACGTTGACGTTTACTTCGCTAACCGATAGGCCGGTCATCTCCTCGACATCTTGCTTTATCTTCTGTTGAACGTTTTCAGCAGTTGTATGTACGGGGTAGCCGTACTTGACTGCGATATTTACGTTTACTTTTACGTGCCCATCCTCAAGTTCGGTCTCCACAGTCTGGCTGTTACTTCGTTTGAAAACCGAGGATATCCCCGACTGGCTGTCCGTTTCCTCCAAGCCGTCTATCTCCGAAGCCGCCACTGCGGCAATCGAGGTTATAACGTCCTTTGAAATCTCAATTTCTCCAAGCCCCATTGTTGATTTGAATTCTTCTACCATAAGTTCCCCCTCCGCTTGGGGTTGTTGATTCCTGCGCCAACGACGTTGGCAGCTATACCTTCTCCACGTATTTCCCTGATCTCGTGTCCACCTTGACAATTGTGCCTTTCTTGATGAAAAGGGGCACCTGAATCTCCAGGCCGGTTTCAAGCGTAGCGGGTTTTTCTCCACCTGAAACGGTGTTGCCTTTTATACCTGGTTTCGTCGTCTCTATTTCCAGGTTAACAAATGTTGGCAACTCGATGGAAATCAACCTGCCGTCGTGGAACAAGCCCTTTACTCCGAGGTTGTCTTTTAGGTATTTTACTTTATTGCCCAATTTATCTTCAAGGATTTGAAATTGGCTATAATCCGATTCATCCATAAAGTAGTAACTTTCCCCGGAACTGTAGAGGAATCTAAGTGACCGTTTCTCCAGGTAGGCTTTCTGGATATCTTCGTTTCCTTTGACTGTTCTTTGAAATACTTTCCCCGTATCGAGAGATTTTAGCTTCACCCGGGCAAACGCGTCGCCTCTTCCCCTCTTCGAATGCTCGTACTGGACTACACGAAACAGCTCTCCTTCGTATTTTACTGTCATTCCCTTGGATATATCAGATGCGGAAAGCCCCAATAAACCTCACCTCCAAATTGGTCAACCTATTAAGCAGTTTTAATACTATTGAACCAGGTTCAACTCTATATTATTATAACCATACCAGAGCAAGATATCATACTAGAACAGCTCAAAAAGAGAGGGATATATATGAACCAGAACAAGGTATACGACATGATTGTGGTAGGAGGAGGGCCTGCCGCCCATTCAGCTTCCCTATATTCTAGAAGGAAAGAATTGGATACATTGATGGTCGCCAAGGAAGAGGGCGGACAGTTATTATACTCAAGCGAGATCGATAACTACCTGGGAATATCCGACGTAGAGGCGTTTGACTTGGTTAAGAAATTCCGCAATCACGTGGACAAGTACGGCGTGGAAAAGCTGGATGATGAGGTCTTGAAGGTCGAAAAGAACGAGGGGTTGTTAGAGTTAGCAACGGAGAAGAACGCCACGCTAAGGGCGAGGACTGTTGTCATCGCTACGGGTGCGAAGTGGAGGAAGTTGGACGTTCCCGGTGAAGAGGAGTTCACCGGAAAGGGGCTGAGTTACTGTACTACCTGCGACGGCCCCCTGTATGCTAACGCTGACGTGGCAATAATTGGTGGGGGCAACTCCGCGTTTGAGGGGATAATCGACATGCTTCCAATCGCTAACAGAATAGTGAACGTAGATATTGCCCCGGAGCCAATCGCCGACCCGGTTCTCCAGAGACATGTCGAAAACTCCGAGCACATGGGTGACCTCGAGTTTAAGGGATATTATGGTCACGAGATAGTTGAAATTCTCGGAGACGACATGGTCACCGGCTTGAAGATTAGAGAGGTGGAGACCGAGGAAGAAAAAACGGTAGACGTGGAGGGAATATTTGTTGAGATAGGTTTAATTCCCAACTCCCAGTTGGTGGGTGATTTAGTTGAGATCAACGACGCCGGCGAGGTAGTGGTCAATTGTGAGAGCAAGACAAGCGTTGACGGACTGTTCGCCGCCGGGGACGTAACTAACGTGCCGGAAAAACAGATTATCATTGCCGCCGGAGAAGGGGCCAAGGCTGCGTTAGGAGCCTACCGCTACCTCATTCACCAGTAGAGGTATGAGCTGAACGGAATGGTTGGTGATTCCCCGGGTTACCGGGGAATCACTTTACTTCTCTCTCTGTTTCTTTACGTCTTCGATTCCACCCTGCATGTAGAAGGCCTGTTCGGGTACGTCGTCCATTTCTCCCTCTACGATTGCTTCAAAGCCCTCGATAGTGTCATCAATCTCCACGTACTTACCCTCTCGACCGGTAAACTGAGACGCCACCGAGAACGGCTGGCTCAAGAACCTTTGAATTTTTCTTGCCCGCTGCACGGTAACCTTGTCTTCTTCGGACAATTCGTCCATTCCCATGATGGCAATAATGTCCTGCAGGTCTTCGAACCTCTGCAGGGCTTGCAGGACCCTCTGGGCTACGTCGTAGTGTCTGTTGTCAATTAGGTGGGGATCCAGCATAGACGAGTCAGAATCGAGCGGGTCAACGGCCGGGTATAGCCCCTTTTCGGCAATCGATCTGGAAAGAGTAATCGTCGCGTCCAGGTGCGAGAAGACCGTTGCTGGTGCCGGGTCGGTTAGGTCGTCTGCGGGGACGTACACCGCCTGTACAGAAGTGATCGAGCCCTTCTGTGTAGAAGTGATCCTCTCCTGAAGTTCGCTCATCTCGGTTGCTAGGGTTGGTTGGTAGCCGACCTCGGACGGCATGCGTCCAAGCAGAGCCGATACCTCGGAGCCGGCCTGTGCGAACCGGAAGATGTTGTCGATGAAGAGGAGGACGTCGGTCGATTCCTCGTCACGGAAGTACTCCGCCAGGGTTACCCCCGAAAGCCCAACCCTAAACCGGGCGCCGGGTGGTTCGTTCATCTGGCCGTAAACGAGTGCCGTGTTGTCGATTACGCCCGATTCCTTCATCTCAAGCCAGAGGTCGTTTCCCTCCCTCGTTCGTTCGCCGACACCGGAGAATACGGAATACCCCTCGTGTTCGTAACCGATTGAGCGGATTAATTCCATGATAAGGACCGTCTTCCCTACACCAGCGCCACCGAACAGGCCGATCTTTCCCCCTCCGGGAAAGGGGGCCAGCAGGTCGATTACTTTTATTCCTGTCTCGAATATTCGGTCCTCCGTGGATTGGCTGGTCAGATCGGGTGCCGGTCTGTGTATTGAGAACTCCTGATTTACGTCCGGTGGATCCATTTCGTCTATCGGGTTACCGGTTAGGTCAAACATCCTGCCCAGGGTTTCCTTCCCAACTGGTACCTTGATGGGCGCACCAGTATTAAAGATTGGGCCGCCACGGCGTAATCCGTCCGTAGAATCCATGGCGATTGCCCTAACTTCCTTGTCCCCCAGGTGTTTTGCTACCTCCAGAACCAAATCTCCTCCCTTGCGCTCAACTACGAGTGCGTTGTTGACCGCAGGAACGCCATCCTCATTCTTGAATCTGGCATCTACCACTGCACTCTTTATCTCAGTTATCTTGCCCTCGCTTTCGTAATTATCCCTCATGGTTCACCTCTCGTATATTATTTTCCGCGGAGAGCTTCAGCCCCGCCGATAATATCGGCGATCTCCCTCGTAATTTGTTGCTGGCGAGCTTTGTTGTAAGCTATCGTCAACTCGTCGATCAGTTCACTGGCGTTGTCGGTCGCATCTCTCATAGCCCTCCGTCTGATGGCGTGTTCGCTCGTCTTGGTATTTAAAAGTATCCAGTAGATCTTCTCGTAGAAGGCGGAGATAAGGAATTTGTCCAGTATCTCCTCCTCCTCCGGTTCGTAGAGGTATTCGTCAGAGGCGCTGGCGCTCGGGATGTCCTCCTCACCTTCTTTTGGCTCAACCGCCATCGGTAGAATTTTTTCTATTGTCAACTCCTGTTTGAGATCGGAGTAGAATTTCATGTAAATGACCCACAGTTCGGACATCTCTCCCCGGGAGAACCTTTCCGCCATCTCAGAGCCGATCTCCTCCGCATGTCTAAATTCGGGGTTAGTATAGAAGTCCACCCAACTCTTCTCCATTTGGCCCCAAGATCTAAAATACCTCTCGCCCTTGTCGCCAACCGTAAAGAGGGTGACCGTCTGGTCTTTTGAATTGATAAAGTCCCTTGTGGACCTGTTTATATCGATCGTGTAGTTTCCTGCAAGGCCTCTATCAGAATTCAACGAAAGGCAACCAATCACGTCGGAACCGTTTCTCTCAAGCAGGGGGTGCTTAACCTCTTCGGAGCTACGCAACAACGTCCTTTTCTTTTCTGTGAGGGAGTTGTAATATGGTCTCGCATTGCTAATCTTCTTCTTTAGACTGGTTACTTTGGCCATGGCAATAGCGTTCATTGCCTTTGTTATTTGCTTTATATCCGATATGTTGGCTATTCTACTCTTTACTTCCCTCGCCTTCGGCATCAGTCTCCCCCTTGAAGGTGTTGTCGAACTCGGAGATGGCCATCTTTAGTTTCTCTTCAAGCTCCTCGTCCAGAGCCGCGGTCTCCTTGATTTCCCTCAAGATGTCCTCGTGATAGGTCTCGAAGTTTGACAGCAATTCCTTCTCGTAAGTGTTTACCTCCGAGACCTCTAGGTCGTCAAGGTGACCGTTTACTGCTGCGTATAACGATACGGCCTGTTTTTCGACGGGCATCGGCTGGTACTGGTCCTGTTTCAAGATCTCCATGACCCGTTCTCCCCTGGCAAGTTGAGCCCGGGATTCGTCGTCGAGTTCGGAAGCAAACTCGGCAAAGGCCTCAAGGTCCCTATACTGGGCCATCTCCAGCCTTAGCTCACCGGCAATCTCCTGCATGGCATCGTTTTGTGCAGCTCCTCCGACACGTGAGACGGAATCACCCACGTTTATGGCAGGCCTGAACCCCTGATTGTACAGATCAGTTTCCAGGTAGATCTGCCCGTCGGTAATGGATATAACGTTTGTCGGTATGTAGGTGGAGATATCACCTGCCTTCGTCTCAACGACCGGGAAGGCCGTAAGCGAGCCTCCACCGGAGCTATCGTTGAGCTTTGCCGCCCGCTCTAGCAACCTAGAATGAGTGTAGAAGATATCACCCGGATAGGCTTCCCTGCCCGGTGGGCGGCGGAGCAGCAGGGAGATTTCCCGGTACGCAACGGCTTGCTTTGACAGGTCGTCAAACACGATAAAGGCGTCCTCGCCCTGATACATGAAGTGTTCGGCCATAGCGGTTCCGGCGTAAGGAGCGATATACTGCATGGGGGTCGGATCCTCGGCATTTGCCGTGATAATCGTGGTGTACTCCAGGGCTCCGTGTCTGCGAAGGGTATCGACTAGTTTGGCAATCGTCGAAGTCTTCTGGCCGATCGCCACATAAAAACAGTGGACGTCCGTATCTTTTTGGTTAATTATTGTATCGATTGCGATTGCCGACTTGCCAGTCCTCCTGTCCCCGATTATCAGCTCTCGCTGCCCTCTTCCAATGGGGGTGAGGGCGTCTATCGATTTATATCCAGTTTGAAGAGGAATTTCGACAGGCTTCCGTTTGACGACTCCTGGCGCTTTTATATCAATTTCCCTTGTTTTTTCCGATTCTATCGGCCCCCTTCCGTCTCGAGGCTTACCCAGTGGGTTGACAACTCTGCCTAGAAGTTCTGGTCCTACCTTCGTTTCCAGAATCCTTCCGGTTCTTTTGACCCTGTCCCCTTCCCTGATCATCTCGCTCTCGCCGAAGAGTATCGCGCCCACGTTGTCCTCTTCTAGATTCATCGCCAACCCATAAATATCATTGGGGAACTCGACCAATTCCATGGACATGACGTTCTCCAGACCAAAGACTCGGGCAATCCCGTCTCCGGCTTCTACGACTACACCCTCTTCTTCCATCGAGAGGGAGTAGTCGTAATTTTTGATCTGTTCTTTTATCAATCCGGTTATCTCGTCGCTCTTAATCTCTACCATCATTTCCCCCTTCTAAGACAAATTCCCGTAAATCCTCCAGCTGCCCCTTTACCGAACCATCTATTACCTTGTCTCCAATTGAAAGCTTTGCTCCGCCGATAAGGCCTTCTTCTTCGGTTAGGCTTGTAACCTGGATGGTCCTGCCAGTTCTCTCTTCCAACCTCTCCTCTATTTTCTCGGCCAAGCCTTCCCTTGAGAACCCCGCTGGCACCTTTACTTCGACCTCCAGAATATCTTCTTTTTCCCGTCTCAGTTTGTGGAAACGTTCCTTGATGAGGTCGATATAGCCCTCTCTATCCCGGCTCACCAGCACGCGGAGAAAATTACGGATATCCCCTGATAGGTCGGAACCAAAGACACGATCGATTAACCGTACTTTATCCCCGTCGGGTACTAGTGGGTGGGTGAGAAAATGAAGGAAAGTTTCGTTTGAAGTAACGATTTCGGTTAACGCGTCGAGCTCCTCGACGAACTCGTCGAGCCGCCCTTCCTCCTTACCTATCTCGTAAAGTGCCTCCGCGTACTTATCGGCTACCTCAGTTGACTTCATTGTAGATCTATCTCGTCGCCTTCAATCTCTTCGAGCAGGGAATCAAGGAACCTCCGTTGGTCCCGTTCATCTATCTCCCTTCCCAGGATCTTCTCTGCCCCCAGGAGGGAGAGGTCTATGTACTCCTCTTCGAGTTCCTTCCTTAACTTGTCCTGTTCCTGTTTGGCTTCCGCCTTCGCCTCTTCGATTATCCTCTTGGATTCTTCTTTCGCTTTCTTCCTTCCCCGTTCGACTATCTCCTCGGCCTCTTTTTCGGCTCGGTCGAGAATTTCTCTTCTCTTTTCCCTGGCAGCTTTGAGCTCGTTCAACCTTTCCTGCTTGAGTTCAGCTGCGGATTTCTCTCTTTCCTTAGCTCCCTCTATCCGTGACTTAATCTTTTCCCGTCTTGTCTCTATGAACTCCTTTGCCGGTTTATAGAGAAGCCAGGACAGAACGGCCACTAGTATCCCAAAATTAATCCAATTGGCGATAATCGTAAAATTTAAGCTTTGGATTATCTTCTGCCATTCCAGTCCCATAATTCACCTCTGGCTCTCAGACGACCATAAGAAGCATTATCGCGACGATGAGCGAGTAAATACCTGTGGATTCGGTAATTGCTTGCCCGATTATCATGGTTCTCAGCAGGCCCGCTTCCATCTCCGGCTGCCTCGCCATACCGTCTAGGGCGTGAGCTGCAACCTGCCCTTCTCCGTAAGCTGCCCCAATGGAACCGATCCCCATGACGAATCCAGCTGCCAGGTATTTAGCCGCCGTGACAATACTTGCTGATAATTCCATAAGTATACCTCCTAGAAATAAAATAAATACAACCCGATCTATCGAACTCTCGGCCAGGTCGACAATATGACGTGAAAAAGTTCGACCCTAACCTAAAAACTTCGTGACCTCTCCTTTCCGGTGAAGGTTCACGACAAATTTTACTCGACCGTTCGAGTAAAATTGACATCCCCCTGAAAGTCTCTCACGGGGGAACAGTCGTTTAAGATTGTACGGCTACGTTGATATAAGAAACTGCTAAAAGGGCGAAGACGAACGCCTGTATGGCCCCGATAAACAACCCGTAAAAGCCCTGAAAGATAGCGGGAAGTAATATCGGGATAAGTTTAGCGGTCAGAACCGTAATGAGGACCGCCCCGCCAAATACATTTCCGAACAGCCTGAACGAATGAGAAAGAGGTTTGGCGACCTCTGATATCAAGTTCATTGGCAGCATAAAGGGGTAAGGTTCGGCGAACGACTTCAGGTACTTGCCCGTCCCGTTTATTTTCATTCCGTAGAAGTGGGAGACGAAAAAAACAAGTAATGCCAGGCTCAATGGGATGTTATAGTCCTGGGTCGGTGAGACAAATCCCGGGACTATAGAGATCCAGTTCGAAATAGTGATAAAGATGAACAGGGTTGAGACGAACGAGTAAAGTTCAACCTTGACCCTGTCGTTCTCGAAAGCGTCGGCAAACTGTCTGTCCAGTGTATCCATCAACCATTCGAGAATAACGAGCCTACCTGATGGCTCATCTTCAACGTCCTGGTTTAAGCCCCTCCTTAGCCAGAGGGCGAGGCCGATAATTATTGCCATGACGACCCAGGACATTATCAGGGTGATAACGTCCAAGCCAAATATACTTGAATCGCCAAACTGTAATACCAATTTGTCTCCAAGATGTTCAAGCATCGTTTCCTCCAGGCTTTGTGACGTTAAGGGCCTGACTTGTCTGCAATGCCAGGGTTGGAATAACTAATCCACCGGCTGTTGCAAAAAAGTTCAATTCATCCGTCAACGTTGAGACGGCTAAGCTAATTCCATAGAACAACAACCTTACCAGGCCAGAAGAAGCAACCTTCCAAGTAATTTTATCCACGCCCCCCCAATGATCAAGATATTTTAACGCTCGGGCCACGAGAATAAAACTCAAACCTAGCGAGACCGTTACACCATACCATAAGCCAAAGGCATACTCTCTCCCAAGAGAGAAGAAAAGCACCTCGCCGACTACGAAACCTACAAGAATTATCCATTTGACCGGATAGATATCTGAGAACTTGATAGTTAACCCCTTTAACTACAACCGGCTGTTAAATTGCCCTGACTTCCTCCGTCTTATCTTTAACTATCTCGTCTATCCTCTCGGTCATATCGGAGGTCGTCTCGTCTACCCTATCCTTGAGCATGTACTTGTCGTCCTCGGTTATCTCCCCGTCCTCCTCCAGGTTGTCGATCGTCTTGTTGGTTTCTCGGCGAATGTTTCGCAGGCCGACCTTTGCCTCCTCGCTCTTCTCCTGGATGAGGTTTACCAGTTCGTCCCTTCTCTCGCCCGAAAGTTTGGGGACAGGTATCCTGACTATATCTCCATCGTTGTTCGGGTTTAAACCAAGATCGGTCTCCAGTACGGCCTTTTCGATTGACTCTATCTGGCTACTGTCGTAGGGTTGTACGACCAGGAGGCTGCTATCAGGGGCCGTGACGTTCGCCATCTGATTCAACGGAGTCTTTGTCCCGTAGTAATCTACCTGCAGGTCCTCAATCATGGCGGGGTTTGCCTGCCCGACGTGAATTTTGTTCAACTCCTCATGCAGGGATTTAACTGACCTCTCCATCTTCTTCTTCATCTCTGGAATCGGATTTGATCCACTCACTTTAACCACTCCTAGGTTATGTACGTGGCCGATATCTCTCACAGACGTTAAGCCAAAACTCCTTTCGTTCTGCCAGCTGCGGTTACCCCTTAAAGCGGGTAATTATTAGATATATTGTAGAGATTTTTCAGGTAGTTTCAAAGACCCGGGCCTTCAGGTGGCTACGATTCGTATCCCGTTGAAATGGCCTTTCCCCCATTCAGAAATCTCGAACGGTCCACGGCTTGTCCTTACAGCTTATCGCATCTCTGGAGAAGGTTTCGCGCATCCGGTAAAGTTATTCGAACTTTGTCCGGAGGCCGGCCGGTTGTCTCAAATAGGTGGCCCCGGTAGTTAATATATACGGGTGGAGAGCCCAGGTCAACATGATGCGAAGAGGCGAAGCGTTATTTAAGTTTTCGGCTTACGGGTTCTTGAAGAACTTACGCTTCTTTGAACCCTTTTTGTACCTATTCTTCCTGGAGAACGGGCTTTCTTACTTTCAGATAGGCCTTCTAATAAGTATTAGGGAGGTAGGAATTAACCTGCTTGAGGTCCCTACCGGGGCGATAGCGGACCTTACGGGGAGAAGGCGGGCAATGGTCCTCTCCTTTACCTCGTACATATTCTCATTTTTGACCTTCTATTTTTTCTCTAACTTTTCGCTATTTGTCCCGGCGATGGTACTCTTCTCGCTTGGTGAGACCTTCCGCTCGGGAACCCATAAATCCATGATTATGGAGTATCTCGATATTAACGATATGGCTGGCGAACAGGTAAGCTATTACGGCAAGACCCGCTCCGCCTCACGCCTGGGTTCAGCGCTATCCGCCCTGGTTGCTGCACTTATCGTGTACTTTCGCGGAAACTACAACGTAGTCTTCCTCGCGACACTGGTCCCCTACTCATTTGACCTTCTGTTAATGCTTACCTACCCCGCCGAGCTCGACGGGGAGATCGAGAACCCACAACTCTCTCTCGCCTCGATGAAGGCGCAGTTTTTCGAGAGTTTCAGGTCCATCTTTTCGACCGGCGAGCTGGGCAGGATGATTGCCAACGCCTCAATATATGATTCGCTGTTTAGAATAGGGAAAGATTACCTCCAGCCAATTATCAAGACGAACGCCCTGGCACTTCCGCTGTTGGCTTCGTTGGGCAAAAACGAAGGTAGCACCGCTATAGCTATCGGGGTCGTGTATTTTTTCATCTACCTCAACAGTTTTATCTCCTCGAGGAAGTCCTCAACGGTCATGGAAAACCTGGGAAGCCTTTCCAGGGCAGCCAACTGGATCCTCTGGATTGCGGCCATCCTGTTCGTCGTCGCCGGAGGTGGCCTGCTGGGAGGCTCTATCCTTATACCGATAGTTGCGTTTTTCTTCTTTTACACCCTTTACAATCTGAGAAAGCCGATGGTTGTTGGTTTCCTGGGAACTAGGGTTGAGAGCGGACAGCGGGCGACGGTACTTTCGGTTCATTCTCAGGCCAGAGCGCTGGTGGGGATTGTCGTTGCCCCCCTCTTCGGATTGCTGGCCGACAAATTCGGTCTTGCCTCCGTGTTGTTCGCGGGAGCGGCGGCCCTCGCTATAACGGGAGTACTGCTGGAAATCCGAGAGGAGGGGTAATTTATCCCTGACTTTGAGAGGGGGTTTTTGTAACTTCGTGGAGTATCTCCTACTCTATGATGTATTATCCAAAGGGAATTAATCTTGATTTCACCTGTGGACGAATTGAGGCAACGTGTTTGTGTACGATATCTTGCAGGTCTAAGCGGGGAGAAAACTCGCAGTATAGGTGGAGGTAAAAGTGTATTCTGATAGTGTGGAATAACGATGAAAGGTATAATATTCGACGTAAAGAAATATGCCATCCACGATGGCCCCGGCATCAGGACGACGGTCTTTTTCAAGGGCTGTCCTCTTAACTGTATATGGTGTCATAACCCCGAGTCCATCAATCCTGAACCGGAACCGTCCCTGGGCTACCGCTCCCCGTTTCAGCTTAACCAGCTTGCGGAAGGCGATCACGAGGTGATAGGAGAGGAGGTAACCGCGGACGCCGTTATGGATCAGGTGTTAAAGGACAGGATATATTACGACGAATCGGGGGGAGGGGTGACGTTTTCCGGAGGAGAACCCCTGACCCAGCCCGATTTTCTCGTTTCCTTGCTCGAAATGTGTAAGGGAGAGAGAATTAGTACAGTGGTCGATACGTCAGGAATGGCGGGGAAAGAAACAGTTGAAAGGGCCTCCGATCTGGTGGACCTGTTTTTGTTCGACATAAAACTTATTGACGGGGGGCAACACAAAAGGTACACGGGCGTCGGCAACGAAAGGATTATCGACAATCTAGATTTTTTGTTGAAAAGAAACCGCCAGGTCGAATTAAGATTTCCCCTTATTCCCGGAATCACTGACGGGTCGGACAATATAAAAGGTATTCGTGAGTTTATTCGAGAGAGACCGGGCGTTAAACGCATGAGCATATTGCCCTACCATGATGTGGAAAAGAAATACACAAAGCTCGGGTTGGATTTTGACCTTGGCGGACTGAAGCCGCCCAGGGAAAAGGAAATAGAGGGTATAGCCAGCGAATTTGAAAAAACAGGTATCACGGTTGAGGTAGGAGGTTGAAATGAACAACAAGGCCACGAGTTGTCCCGGCGTAAAGGAAGAGTTCCAGAAACGACAGTCCAAAATTTCCCCCGTTAACTCCAGAATTGCCGAACTGCGAGAGGAGACGGTCAACAGGAGACCAAAAATCACCCCGGAAAGGGCGGTATTGGTAACCGAGTTCTACCGGGAAAACGACCTTTCCGACCTGCCGACGCCGGTGACCCGTGCCCTGGCATTGCGGTATATCCTGGAAAACAAGGAGCTGTCCCTCCAACCGGGAGAACTTATAGTTGGCGATAGAGGCCCCGAGCCAAAACTTGTACCGACCTATCCCGAGATCTGCACACATAGCTTAGACGACCTGGAAATTCTCGACAAACGGGAGAAAAACCCCTATCTTGTTGACGATGAAACGAGAGAAATCTACAAACGGGAAATAATTCCGTTCTGGGAAGACAGGACGATGAGGGAAAGAGTGTTCGACACCACCTCCGATGAGTGGCAACGAGCTTACGATGCAGGGGTCTTCACCGAGTTCATGGAGCAACGGTCGCCCGGGCATACGGTCCTGGGGGGCAAGATATACAAGAAGGGTTTCCTGGATCTACTCGAGGATATCCGGGAGTCGAGGGAGAGCCTTGCCAGTAATGATCCCAAATATCGGAGTAAAATTGGGGAGTTACGAGCAATGAAAATTGCCGCTCAAGCCCTAATGGACTACGCGAGCCGTTATGTAGACAAGCTTGAGGGAGCGGCCCGGTTTACAGAAGACGAGGGTCGGGAGAAAGAACTGAGGCAGATGGCGGAGATCTGTCGCCGCGTTCCCGCACATTCACCGAGGACCTTCTGGGAGGCGCTTCAGTATTACTGGTTTGTTCACGTTGGCGTAATAATTGAGACTAACCCCTGGGACTCCTTCTGTCCCGGTAGGCTTGACCAGCACCTTTTTCCATTTTATGTCCGGGGCACGGAGGAGGGTTCGCTCTCCGAAAAAAGGGCGAAGGAGCTTCTCCAGGCGTTTTGGATTAAGTTTCATAACCAGCCTGCTCCTCCTAAGGTGGGTGTTACCGCCCAGGAGAGCAACACTTACTCTGATTTTTCCAAAATTAACGTGGGCGGAGTAACGGGGGACGGGAAAGATGCGGTTAACGATTTAACATATCTGATACTGGACGTAGTTGAGTCAATGCGGTTGGTCCAGCCGAATTTCATGGTCCAGGTTAGCCAGAAGAACCCCGACCGTTATCTCGAACGAGCGCTGGAGATAACGAAGAGCGGCTTTGGCCAGCCGGCGATCTTCAACGCGGAAAGCATTATTACCCAGCTGCTTAGACAGGGAAAGAGCCTTGAAGACGCCCGCCGTGGCGGTTGTAGCGGTTGCGTGGAGACCGGAGCATTCGGGAAGGAAAGCTATATCCTTACAGGATATTTCAACATGCCTAAGGTACTCGAGTTGACTCTCCATAATGGTGTTGATCCAGGAACAGGAAAGCGGATTGGTCCCGCTACTGGCGAAGTCTCCACCTTGGAAACGTTTGAAGAATTCTTCAAGGCCTATCGCAAACAACTCCATTACTTCTTGGACATAAAGATAGAGGGGAACAAGAGGATTCAGGAACTTTACGGGGAGCACCTACCCTCACCGTTTTTGTCACTGCTGATTGACGACTGTATAGGTGCTGCAACCGATTACAATGCCGGAGGGGCGCGGTACGATACGGCTTACATCCAGGGGGTTGGGCTCGGGACGATGGCGGATGCCCTAACCGCAATAAAGTTTAACGTATATGATAGGGAGGTCTTTACCTTCTCGGAACTTCTAGAGGCCATAAAGGGTGATTTTCGAGGCAACGAAGAGGTTATGTCGCGACTCAACGAAGATACTCCAAAGTACGGAAACGACCTGGATTATGCTGACGAGCAGATGCAAATGGCATTTGAAGCCTTCTTTGAAGGGGTGGACGGGCGGCCAAACGGTCGTGGGGGGACTCACCGGATTAACATGCTCCCAACCACCGTTCACATATACTTCGGCCAGAAATGTGGTGCTTTACCTGATGGGCGGCGAGCTAAGACCCCCTTATCTGAGGGAATATCCCCGGTCCAGGGGGCCGACCGCCGGGGGCCGACCGCCGTATTCAGATCTGTCGGAAAACTCGATCACGCCAAAACCGGAGGCACGCTGCTGAATCAGAAATTAACCCCTGACCTCCTGGACGGTGAAAAAGAAGTACGCAAACTGTCCCATCTCATCAGGGCATTTTTTCGCATGGGTGGCCACCACGTCCAGTTCAACGTAATCGGTGCTGATTTACTCCGGGAAGCCCAGGAGAAACCGGAAGATTATCAAAACTTGATTGTTCGTGTAGCGGGTTACAGTGACTACTTCGTCAATCTTTCAGACGGTCTGCAAGACGAAATAATCGAGAGGACTGAACAGAGCGGCTTTTGATCTACCGCTAGTAACCGTGAAGGTTTAGGAAGCTGACAGGTACAAATTAAGAGAGTCCAGAGAATAGCTACAGGATAATATAATAGTAGATCGTGACCTGGGTAAGGATTAGTTCTGAGCCTACTACTCATTATCCGTACTGGGCCAAGGGTATCTACCCTGTATTATCGCGACCACTTCAGGCAGCATAATGTACAGAGTGGTCCCAACGGGGTCGCGATTAGGCGTCTTGGGGATCTGGAAAAAAGAAAACTCAAAATGATCGGCCCTCCCTGCCAGGCGAACCTTTCCTCGTTAACGAATATGAGCTGCTTCTAAGTACGGTGGAAATTGCTCCGTGGACCGTATGGTCCCTCGCAAGAGCAATCTAGGATCACGTGTCTGCTACCGTGAATAGACAACCTTTCGTGTAGACGGCCAGTCGGTTATAATTCGTGAAATATGGTACAACATAATTCTATTTCAGTCGTAATTCCCGCGTACAACGAAGAGAATTGGATTGATATCCCTCTAGACAGCCTGGATGATCAGGATTTCGAGGGGGAGTACGAGGTAATCGTTGTGGATAACGCTAGTGACGATAGAACTGGTGAAATTGCTAGAGAGTATGGAGCAAGGGTTATCGAGGAACCAGAGAAGGGTTGTACGAGGGCCTATCAAACAGGTTTTGAGGCAGCCCGACACCCCATTATAGCTGTTACGGACGCGGATACAAAGGTTCCGAGTAATTGGCTGTCACTCATTTGCGACAGCTTCGACCGTCCCGATATCGTTGGCGTATATGGGTCCTGTACCTTCTACGATTCCAGCAGATACATGAACTGGCTGGCAAAATATGGATTCTCCGCCTTTTTACGGTTTAATGATCTGGTTGGTAAACCGCATCTGGACGGTTTCAACATGGCCGTCTCCAGCGAGGTGTTTCACGAGGTGGGCGGGTTCAACCTCTCTATGAAATCTGCTTCTGATGTCGATCTTTCCCAAAGGTTGAAGGACTATGGAAGGTTAGTCTACAATAAGGAATTGGTCGTGAAAACGTCTGCGAGGCGTCTCGAGGAATGGGGTATGAGGTTTTTTGTCCACCACGCGATCAACTACTTGAACGTAGTATGGTTGAGGAGGCCCGAAAGAGCAAGGGGGTTTGACGATATCAGGTGAAAGTTATCCTAAATGTACCAAAAGACTTAAACGAATTGGTGACTGACGGGGAGGAAACATGACTACGTTTGTAATCGCACTGGACGGTGCTAGCCCGGATCTGTTAAATCGGTGGATCGATCAAGGGAATTTGACCAATTTAAGTAAAATCCGTGAACAAGGATTATCGGGAAACCTAGAGAGTACCTTTCCTCCGCTTACCGGGCCTGCCTGGTCGTCGTTCCACACCGGGGTGAACCCCGGCAAGCACGGTGTATATACTTGGCTTGATATGGCCGATTCCTATAAGGGGAAGGTAATAAACAACAATTCGATAAAAGCCCAAACCATCTGGAAGCAGATAAGCTCACTTGGCGGGGAAATCGGCCTCCTTTCCGTGCCCGTTACCTACCCTCCGGAGAAGGTTAACGGCTTCGTGGTCCCCGGGTTTCTTACGCCGTCCGCTGCAACGGAACGTTCTTATCCCCGTGATGTGGCTTCAAAGCTGTTCGAAGAAATTCCCAACTACGAATACTTGCCGGAGCCCTACATGGTCGGCAAGACGCCAAAATCCTGGGTAGCTGAGCTGAGAAAGGCAGTTAGGGCTAGGGGAGAAGCCTCCAGGTTCCTGTATAAGAACTTTCTGAACCATCAGGACCAGGAGGTCTTCATGGTTCACTACTTTGCTACCGATCAGGTGCAGCATTTCCTCTGGGATGAGGTGACGGAGGAATGGGACCCCAGACTGGAAGTATTTGAAGAGGTCGACAGCGAGATCGGTAGGTTGATGGAGGTAGCTCCTGACGATGCGGTGTTTTTAATAATCTCCGATCACGGTTTCGGGCCTGTTGAAAGGACGTTTAATATCAATAAGTGGCTCCAGACCCAGGGTCACTTCGCCCTGAAGAGGGACTTGGCTACGACCCTGAAGCGGGGCCTGGCAGGCGTTGGTTTTACCGAACAGAATACTCAACCGATTGGAGAGATGATCTATCCTCTTGCCAAGAAGTTGAAGATAGTTGACAACCCCATTACCGGGCTGGCCACGAACGACGCGTTAAACTCCCTGTTCCTCTCCTCGAAGGACGTTAACTGGTCGGGAACGCAGGCTTACTCCCGGTCTCATATCGGTCATATTAGGATAAATTTACGGGGCAGGGAAGGAGAGGGTGCGGTGAGCGATGCCGATTACGATCGCATCCGGGAAGAGATAATGTTGAAGCTGTCCGACCTTGAGGTACCTAATACGGGGAAGAAACTAGCTGAG
This sequence comes from Candidatus Bipolaricaulota bacterium, assembly GCA_018334595.1. Lineage (GTDB taxonomy): Bacteria > Bipolaricaulota > Bipolaricaulia > M55B111 > M55B111 > M55B111. The sequence goes on from JAGXLQ010000007.1 coordinate 18,341, forward strand.
TGGGTGAAGCCAAAGGAAGACCTGTATTCGGGGCCTTACATTTACGACGCCCCCGACATACTGTTTAACCCCCTGGAAGGAGATAAGTGTGCGGGTTCGATAGTTGGTTACGGAGCGATATTATTTTTTAACTCCACGGTATTCAGCAAGAAGATTCATCCCGGCCACCACCGGAGAGACGGGATACTTATGGCTTACGGCAAGGGGGTAGAGTCGAGACATCAGGATGCTTCCTTAATGGACGTGGCCCCGACCTTGCTTAACCTGAATTCATATCCGGTACCGGAACAGATGGATGGTCAGGTTATCGGTGGTATATCCTCCAGAGAGCCCGAATTCTATCAGGCGAAAGATTTCTACAAGTCCCGCCCCGGCGC
>JAGXLQ010000122.1 GCA_018334595.1 Candidatus Bipolaricaulota bacterium
GAAGAATGAACCTCGTGGCGAAGGAGTACGTGGCGTCCAGAGAGAAGGGGATGCTCATCCTCTCGGAGTTCGCCGGCGCCGCGGAGACGCTGACAGAGGCCATAAAGGTAAACCCCTACAACCCGGAAGGAGTAGCTGACGCCCTCCACCAGGCGATCAGTACACCCGAGGAAGAGCAGAAGAGGAAGTTCGCCACAATGAGAAATAAACTCAACCAGATGGATATCCACTGGTGGCGGGATAGGTTCCTTGACGAATGGGAGCTGAGCATACACAGCAGGTAAACCAACATGCCAAAAGATGCGCTATCGAGAGAGGGCAAGGAAGGCCTGAAGACAACCCTGTCTAATTCCCCGGGGTTGCTGCTCTGCTGTGATTTCGACGGAACCCTGGTTCCGTTTACAGAGGATCCGGAGGAGACCGAGTTACCGGAAAGCCAGAAGGAGCTTCTCCAGGACCTGGCCGGACTGGCGGAAGTTCACCTTGCCGTGATAAGCGGGCGTGATTTCGAACAACTTACCCAGCTTGTCCCTATCGAGGAAGTCATCCTGGCCGGAAACCACGGGCTGAACTTGATGTGGGAGGACGGAGACGTCCACCGTCCGGAGTTGGACGGGGCCATAGAAGACGTCATCTCCAGGACCCGGGAGAGGGTTTGTGGGGAGTTCGGGGACCTCCCGGGCATAATCATCGAGGACAAGGGAATAGGGTTGACCGTTCACTATCGAAAGTACGCCGGTGACCCAAAGGTGATAAAGGAGAAGTTCTATCAAATATGGAGCGAATACAGGATACCCGAGCTGGAGCTTTTGAAGGGGGCAAAGCTCCTCGAAATCCGGCCAAGCGGCTGGAACAAGGGAGACGCGCTTAAAACGATCCGGCGGGAACTTCCCGATATGCCAGCGGTCTACATCGGGGACGACACGACCGACGAGGATGCCTTCGCCGTACTGCGGGACGACCCAAATGGCTATCCCGTCTTCGTGGGACAGGATAATTTGGGGGGCACGCTAGCAACCCACTTCCTCGAGGACACGGACCGGGTAACTGAGTTCTTGAATTTCATCTATTCCTTCTATAGGTAATCCGATCGGGGACGTCGTCAATTCTCCTGCCAACCATACCTCCCTCGCAAATACATTTGTAGATATGTGTGTAAGCAAGATCATACGTTTTGCTCCCCTCAACTTTGCACGAGAAGGGGAATTGTTGTAACCTCATACGAGAAAATCGATACGGTTGTCCAGCTTCCGGGTAACGTAATTCATCTTTTTCCTCGAAGGCTCGGCTGTACGGGGTGTATCTTACGGAGTATCCTGCTTATGGGTAAGGGGCCCTGTTGAGGGCAACCTTTACAAATAGGGGGGCTAAATTGAATGAACGGTAGAAAAATTGAAGATTACCGAGGGGTAGTTGGCGACAAGGTCATCGCTCTATTGTTCAAGGAAAGTACTCCGCTCAGAGGCAAGAGATTGTTAAATGTAAACTCCACTTACATGGGCGGGGGCGTAGCCGAGATGCTCTGGAGCACCGTTCCGTTGATGAACGACCTCGGTATCGAATACGGATGGAGGGTCATTCACGGAACCGCAGACTTCTTTCCAATCACCAAGAAATGGCACAACGCCCTCCAGGGTGAGGACGTGGAGATCACAGAACACGAGAAAAAAGTCTATACGGAGATTAATCAGCTCTTCTCCAGGTTTACTCACATAAAACACGACGCGATAATCGTCCACGACCCCCAGCCACTTCCGCTGATCAGCTTCTATCCTAAACGGCAGTCGTGGATCTGGAGATGTCATATAGACCTATCCACACCAAACAGGGACGCCTGGGAGTACATTAAGAAGTTCATCCTCCGTTACGACAGCACGGTGTTTTCCGTTGACAAGTTCGCCCAATCCGACCTGCCAAACGAGAAATTCTTGATTCCACCCGCGATCGACCCGATGACGCTTAAGAACCGCAAGATGGACCGGAAAGAACAGGAGGAGATCCTCAAGGATTTCGGGGTAGATCTGCAGAAACCTATAATCAGCCAGATATCCCGGTTTGACAAGTGGAAGGACCCATTAGGCGTGGTCAAGATATTCAAGGAGGTCAAGAAGAACGCAGACGCCCAGCTGGTATTGCTAGGGGCTCCAGCAACGGACGACCCGGAAGGAGAGCAAATATATCATCAGATCGTTGAAGAGGTCGGTGACATGAAGGACGTCACTCTGATAAACCAACAGAGCGATCGTCTCGTGAACTCCCTCCAGTCCCTTTCGAAGGTCGTTGTGCAGAAGTCGCTCAGGGAAGGATTCGGCCTGACGGTCACCGAAGCCCTGTGGAAGCAAACACCCGTAGTCGCATCCGACGTGGGCGGAATACCGCTACAGATAAAAGACGGCGAGACCGGCTTTTTGGAGGACCCCGAGGACTACGAAGGGTTTGCCAGGCGGATTGTAGAAATCCTCGAAGACGACGCCCTCGCAGCTAACGTCGGGGAAAAGGCGAAGGAGCACGTGCGTAACAACTTCCTGATAACGCGGGTCATGCTGGACTGGATCCAACAGATTAAGACTGTAATTCGATCGACAAGGGTGGGGTTCCTGTGAAGAAGATAGGCATACTGACCAGCGGTGGAGATGCTCCGGGAATGAACGCGGCCATCCGGGCAGTGGTCCGCCAGGGCAACGCTCTGGGGATGACCACCGTGGGAATATATCACGGCTACAAGGGTTGTATCATGGGCAACTTCGAAGAATTTCAACTGAGGGACGTAAGCGGGATCATTGAGGAAGGAGGAACGATCCTCAGGAGCAAACGGGCCCCCGAGTTCAAGGAGAAGAAGACCCAGGTTAAGGCGGTCCGAAAGCTAAACAAAGAGGGCATAGAGGGGCTAATCGTCATAGGAGGGGACGGAACGCTCAGAGGGGGGAACGCTCTACACGACCAGGGCGTGCCTACGGTAGGCATACCGGCAACCATAGATAACGACATCTATGGAACGGACATGACGATAGGGGTGGACACGGCCCTCAATACCGTCGTCGAGGCGTTGGACAGAATTAGAACGACGGCCTCGGCACTGGAGCGGACTTTTATAGTGGAGGTAATGGGCCGTGATTCCGGTTACATCGCTCTAATGGGTGGCCTAGCCGGTGGTGCAGAAGTAGTGCTGGTCCCAGAAATGGACTACGACCTCAACGAAGTGGCTAAAGGCATCTACGAAGGCTACAAGAAGGGCAAACAACACACGATCGTGGTAGTGGCAGAGGGCGTATATCGCGAGGGCTCCGCAGCACACTACGTGGGCCAGCACATAAGGGAGAAGATTGGCTTTGAGATGAGGGTGACCGTTCTGGGCCACATGCAACGCGGTGGAAGCCCCACTGCGTTTGACAGGAGTATCGCCTCACGCCTGGGTGCTGAGGCCGTAAAAAGAATTTACGGAGGAGACAGCGGCTTGATGGTCGGGCTGCAGGGAAGTAGGATAGAGCCCGTTGAATTCTCCGAGGTAGCCTCAAAGAGCAAAGAACTGGACATGGAACTGTACAAGCTGGCAGAAACGCTGTCGAAATAGGGCTTTTGGCTAACCATTTCTCCCGTAACGGCGCCTCGCAAGAATCGCATAAAGCAGATACCGATGAAATGTATTCAAGCTTGATCTTGGGTTTCTAACCTCCTTTGATTTCAATGAACTTTAAATCCCCGTCCAGAAACGCGATACTGGCTCTCACCCTAACGACCAGGGTCATCCTCTCCGCTGCCAAGCTCATCGCCTTCTTTTTTACCGGTTTCCTTTTTCTGCTTGGCGAGGCGTTAAACAATCTGACGGACATAATTACGGTCGGGGTTACGATAGCTGGAGTCAAGATCAGCGAGAAGGGCGGTGATAGGGAGCACCCGTTCGGACACAGGCGCCTGCAGAGCGTTTCTTCGTTAATCGTCGCCATAGTGTTCATCGCCCTGACGAGCTACCAGCTGATCGAGGAGTCCGTCGGCAAGCTGTTGAACCCCGTCCCGACGACCGGCAACGCGGAGATCGCGATGTACGTGCTAATCGGCTCATTCCTGCTAAATATCATCCCTCTTCCCTACCTGCTGAAGTTCGGCAAGGGCAGAGAGATAAGTATCAAAACCCAGCTCTTCGACACCTTTAACGATTCCCTGTCGTTGGTGGCCAGTGGGCTCGGACTCGCATTGATTTATTTCTTTAACTTCTCTCTTGGAGACCCCATAGCAACGATAATTATCGCCTTGATCATTACGTTTGACGCCGGGCTTCTCGTCAAAGAAAACATCAACACCTTGATCGGACAGTCTCCGGACGACGAATTCTACGAAGAGTTGAGGGAGGTCGTCCTGACACACGAACAGGTCAAAGGGGTCCACGACATGATCGGCGAGTACATCGGCCCAAAGTCCGTCCACGTAGACTTTGACATGGAATTGGATCCGGACATGAAACTTACCAAATCTGACAGGGTGGTAAGCGAGGTCAAAAAGATGATTTCGGAAATAGAAGAGGTCCAGGTCTACTGCTCTATCCACCCCTGTTCTCATACGGGAGAAGAGAGGAGGATTGCGGAACACATTTAAGGGCTTTTCGTCCTTCAGAAATACTCATCCAGTGTTGGTCGATGCGCGCTTGTCCTTAAGTTCAATTAGTTTACCATCATAGCGGTGATTACGTTGGGCCTCTTCTTTCGGTCGATCTATCTTGGATGGTTCCTCT